>CAJOOX010000092.1 GCA_905236195.1 uncultured Bacteroidales bacterium | reverse complement strand
GAAAGCGATTCTGGCGGAAGTAGCCATGCAGCATGGTTTCACATTGGGAACAGTCGTGCAGTCTCCGATTGACGGACTCTGTGCCTATCATGCAGAATAAAACATGCGAATCAGGTATTTCATATTATTATTCGTTTTCACTATCCTATGTCTCGGAATCTCTTTCGGAGCCGAGACGCAGCCTTCGCGTATCACTCTCGAAGGTACTGTTGTGGATTCCCTGACGGGTCTCCGGCTGGAATTCATCACCATTCAGGAAAAGGGAACCGCCAACGGCACCATTACCGATACCAAGGGCGCTTTTTCCATCACGGTAGCCGCCAGAAGCAAAGTGGTGATTTCGTGCGTGGGCTACCGTACCAAGGAAATCTCTGGCGGCAGACGTTCCCGCAATCTGACCATTCAACTGGCACCCATGGACATGGAGCTGTCGGAAGTGGTCGTAAAGCCCAAGCGCGAACGCTATCGCCGGAAAGACAATCCCTCGGTCGTGCTGGCCCGTAACGTCATAGCCCATAAGAACGACAAACTGCCCAAAGAGCAGGATTATTATTCGTGCGAACGTTACGACCATATGGTTTATTCGCTGACGAATATGACCGGCAGCCGTCTCAATATGTTCCGCAAGAAGTTTGACTTTATTGACCAATATATCGACTCGACCTCGCTCGACGGAGATCATGTCCTGCCGATTTCAAGCGATGAGACTGTTCAGCGTCACTATTACCGTAAGTCGCCGAAAAGCAACAAGACGGAACTGCTGGCCGAGGAACATGCAGGTCTGGACGACATGATGCCCGAGATGATTGCCAAAGCCATGAAATCCGATATCTTTCCCGAGGTGGATATTCACGACGACAACATCTATCTGTTCTCCAACCAGTTTGTCTCCCCGCTATCGTCGTTTGCCATCACCTTCTATAAATTCTATATTCTAGACACATTGGAACTGGAGGACGGCAACCGTTACATCGATCTGGGATTTGCCCCGTTGCTGCCCCAGAGCCTGGGCTTTATCGGCCATCTCTTTATATCGACCGATTCGACGTTCTTTGTCAAAAGGGCCGAACTCAATGTGCCGAAGGACATTAACCTGAACTGGGTCAAGTCGATGACCATACGCATTGAACAGGGGCGGCTGTCCGATTCCACACAGGTGAGCCAGAAAACCACGTTCGATGCGGAGATGGAAGTCATCGACGATGTCCTGTGGGGCCTTTTTGCCCATCGCACCTGCTATTATTCGGACTATCGGTTCGAAGACCCCGGCGACCGGGTCTGGACACACTGGGGACCTGTGATTGAGTCGCAGGCCGAAGTGAATGCATCACATAATACCCGCAACGAATTCTTCCGCGAACACCGTCCCGAAGGGGAGAAGGGAGTTCCGGGCGATGACCACAGTGTTTCCAACATGCTGCGGGAGATGCGCAATACGCCGTTCTTCTATTATACCGAACAGATTCTCACGGCCCTGTTCAAAGGTTATATTTCAGTCGGAAAGCGGGACTATGAGGAAAATGAATTTCTCTACGGACCGTTGAATGCGACGGCATCCTACACGAAATTCGAAGGATTCCGTATGCGGGCAGGCGGTATCACCACGGCCCGTTTTAATCCCCATCTCTTCGGATTCGGTTATGTGGCCTATGGTTTCGGGGATCATAAATGGAAGGGAAATCTGGAGGCGGAATATTCGTTCCGGAAGAAAAAAATGCATGCCAACGAGTTCCCGATTCATTCGGTCAGGGCCGGTATAGGATATGACACGCGCCTCCTGGGACAGGATCCGACCGACAACAGGGACAACTTCCTGCGGTCGTTCCGTAACTCCGGCAACGACCAGATTACTTATCAGCGGGCCGCCAGACTGCTCTATACCAAGGAGTACTGGAACGGATTGTCCATCAAACTGAATCTGGAGAATACACGCGACTGGGGAACTTCGGTCACACCCTTCAAAACGGCAGCAGGAGTGACGGTCGACCACTATGACATGTCGACTGCGACCCTGACGCTCCGTTTTTCGCATAACGAACGTTTCATGCAGTCGCGCACATCTCGCATCTCCATCTCTCAGGAGATTCCTGTGTTCACGTTGAGCCACTCCATCGCCAAACGCGGCGTGTTGGGAAGCGACTGGAACTATCAGCGTACCGATTTCAAGTATGAACAGCGCTGGTATCTCTCGGCCTTCGGTTATGTCAATACCCTCCTGCAGGCGGGCAAGGTCTGGACCCAGTCTCCGTTTTCGATGTTGTGCATCCCTGTCTCCAATCCTGCCTTCACCATCCAGAAACACACCTTCTCGCTGATGGAGCCGATGGAGTTTGTCAACGACCAGTATGTGCAGTGGGATCTGGTCTATTTCCTCAACGGCCTGATTTTCAACAACATACCCCTGATGCGACGGTTGAAATGGCGTGAAGTCGTTTCGTTTCGGGGAATCTACGGTTCCCTGTCCGACCGGAACGACCCGTCGGCACTGGCCAGTGACGGCTACTCGCTCCGTAATCCCGACCTCTATGTTTTCCCGTCCGAAAACAAAGTCTACAAACTGGAGAACGAACCCTATATGGAAGTTGCTTTCGGCATAGAGAACATTTTCAAAATCCTGCGTGTGGAATATGTTCGCCGCCTCAACTATACCGGTCATCCCGATGTCCATAAACACGGTTTCCAGGTCGGTATGCATATTACATTCTGATGGCAAATCCTACATTCGAGAGCATATGAATATCATCAAATTCAATAAGGGACTCGCTTCAATAGAAGCCCTTCAACAACTTTTTCATGCCGCTGAAGAGGATGACTGCGTCCTCGTCCAGTTACAGGATGGCGACATTGTGATGACCGAGGCCGAATCTTTGCGTCTTCGCAATCTTTTGGAATCGACCGATGCGCCGTTCATCTATATGGACTACCGGCAGCAGGAGACAGACGGCCGTTGTGTCGAGATGCCCTGCATTGATTATATGCTGGGGTCTGTACGCGACGACTTCGACTTCGGTCCGCTGGTGGCCGTTTCCTCCTCCAAACTGCTGTCGATGCCCGATATCGAAGTCCCGTTCAAGCATGCGGCCTGGTACCTGCTGCGTCTCCATATGACGTGGCAGTTCGGTCTGCCCTTCCATATCCAGGAGACAGGCTACACCTATCTGCCGCAAAATGTTTCCGAAGGTTCCCAGTTCGATTATGTGGATCCCAGAAATGCCGCCGTGCAGAAGGAAATGGAATTGGCCCTGACCAGCTATCTCAAGGCGATAGGCGCATGGCTGGATGCCTCGAAGCTCAAACGCTTCCCTCTGCAGCCTCAGCGTGACGGCGAGGCGACAGCTTCGGTCGTCATTCCGGTTTATAACCGCGAGAAAACAATCCGGGATGCCATCCGTTCGGCTTTGTCTCAGGAGACGGACTTCAAGTTCAATGTCCTGGTGGTCGACAACCACTCTACCGACGGAACAACAGAGGCTATTGATGAAATCCGGGATGAGCGCCTGGTGCATATCATTCCCCAAGAGACTACGCTCAAGATCGGAGGCTGCTGGAACCGTGCCGTGAGCGATCCCCGCTGCGGACTGTGGGTCGTCCAGCTCGACAGCGACGACATCTACAGCGGACCGGATACCCTTGCCCGCATTGTCAATGCCTTCCAGCAGCAGGGATGTGCCGCTGTTGTGGGCAGCTATCAGCTCACAGACTTCGACCTGAATCCGTTGCCGCCCGGCATCATCGACCATAGGGAATGGACGGCCGAAAACGGGATGAACAATGCCCTTCGTATCAACGGACTGGGAGCTCCCAGAGCCTTCTCGCGTGAACTGCTGCGTGCCAATCCGCTTCCCAACACCAGCTACGGCGAAGATTATGCCGCCATGCTGCGTATCACACGTCAGTATCCCCTGGGCCGTATCTACGAACCGCTCTACAATTGCAGGCGTTGGGCAGGGAACAGTGATGCCGCCCTTTCCCGCGAGAAAATCAACCGTAACAATCTCTACAAGGACCGTATCCGCACCCTCGAAATTCTGGCAAGACAGAAAAATTATGATTCAGAAGTTTTTTGAACAACAGCTGGCTGAGTGGCCGCTGTGCCGTCAGCGTTATGACGACCTGTCCCATTCCATGCGCCGTTCTCTCTATATATATAATAAGGAGTATGAACTGGTGTTCAATCCGGCCCGTGCGGTAAGCGCAACGGCCAGGGTGGAGGGTGGTAAAGTGGACCGACCCTGTTTCCTCTGTCCTGCTGCCCGTCCGGCAGAACAGCGGAAGGCCGTCATTACGGCTCCGTCCGGCCATCGCTATGAGATGTTGGTCAATCCGTTCCCGATTGCCTCCTGTCATCTGACCGTTGTGTCAGCTGAGCACGAACGTCAGTCGTTTGCAGGCAGGGCGGATGATATGCAGTATCTGGCAGGGGAGTATCGGGATATGTTTTTCTTCTTCAACGGAGCCTGTTCCGGAGCTTCTGCCCCCGATCACCTTCATTTCCAGGCGGTTCCTCAGTCCGAGGTCCCCATGCTGGGATGGAGTCGCGAGGCATGGGCTGAATCTGGCGTAACGGCGCTCCAGCCCGAGATAACGGATTCCGACTGGAAGAATATTGTAGCCTGGTGGGACGACGCTTCGGGCTGTGTGCTTTGGCGTGTGATTGACCGGAAGGCCCACCGGCCTTCGCAGTATTTCGCCTCCGGTGATGAACAGCTGCTTATTTCTCCGGCCTCTCTTGAATTCTGCGGTCTGATTCCGGTAGTCCGCGACACCGACTTCCAAAAACTTACACCCGCGCTCCTTGCCGATATCTTAGGTCAGCTGGAGTGTCCTGTCCGTCTGGTTCATGTGGGGATTATGGACGAGGAGACGATATCGTTCTCGTTGTCCACAGATACTGATTCCGGGAGCCGCACACTGACCCTTGCCGACCTCGGGGAAGGAGAATCCCGCTGTTTCTTTGCTCCCAGGTTCACCTTGCGGGGTGTCATGATAGGCAAGAGTTTCCATTGGCAGCAACGCGAAGACCAGACATTCACGGGGGTACTCAAAATCCTGCGCAAGAACCGTATGCTCCACGCTGTCAATATCCTGCCCGTCGAGGATTATCTGAAATCCGTGATATCGTCGGAGATGGCTGCCACCTCCAGTTTTAATCTGCTCAAGACACACGCCGTCATTTCCCGCAGCTGGCTTTTGCGCCAGATGCAGGCCCGTGCGTCCAGGGAAGAGGACGGAGCGCAGACCAAGTCCGGACTGCAGACCCCCGCTGTCTCTGTTCCCATGGCGGGTGTCGCTCCGGAAGATATTTGCGTGCGCTGGTGGGACCATGACGACCATGATCTCTACGACGTTTGTGCCGACGACCATTGCCAGCGTTATCAGGGCATCACCAGAATCGTATCCCCGCTGGTGGCACGGGCCATCGAAGAGACCAGGGGAGAGGTGCTTGTGGATGAAAACGGGGCGGTCTGCGATGCGCGTTTCTCCAAATGCTGTGGCGGAATGTCCGAAACCTTCGACACCTGCTGGCAGGATGAAGACTATTCCTACCTGCAGCCTGTAGAGGATCCGTGGTGCGATACGCACGACGAACGTGTTTTGCGGCAGGTGCTCAATAATTACGACCAGTCCACTTCCGACTTCCACGACTGGGCGGTTTCTTACACCCGCGAGGAACTGACGGAACTCTTCGAACGCAAGACCGGACTGCATATCGGCACCGTTGAAGACCTGATACCGTTACGGCGCGGGGCTTCCGGCCGTATCTCTTTCCTCAAGGTTATCGGTTCGCAGCGTACGGTTATTCTCGGCAAGGAACTGATGATTCGCAAGGCGCTTTCCGAGTCTCATCTCTACTCCAGTGCCTTCTGGGTTTCCCGTTCCGAAAGCCGTCCGGTACGTTTTACACTCACCGGAAAGGGGTGGGGCCATGGTGTCGGTCTATGTCAGATAGGTGCAGCCTGCATGGCTGAGGCCGGCAAGGCCTACACCGAAATTCTCAGTTTCTATTTCCCCGGTTCCAAACTCCAGCGCTTATGATTACGATTGTTGGTCCTACTGCATCGGGCAAGACAGCCCTTGCCGTGCATGTGGCCTTGAGCTACGACAGCGAAGTCATTTCGGCCGACAGCCGGCAGTTCTATGTGGGCATGGATCTCGGTACCGGCAAGGATCTGGCCGACTATACCGTAGGGGAGAGGACGGTTCCCCATCATCTGATAGACATCCGGCCCGCAGGGTATCGCTATAATATCTACGAATATCAGAAGGATTTCCACCGTGTATATGACGATATGCTGCAACGGGGCAAACTGCCCGTGCTCTGCGGCGGTTCCGGCCTGTATGTCGAAAGTGTCCTCAAGGGCTATGAAATGCACGATGTGCCCGAAAATCCCGAATTGCGGGCACGGCTCCGCGGCAAGAGCCTGGAGGAACTGACCGGGATTCTCAAGGGCTACAAGACACTCCATAACACCACGGATACGGATACGCCGCAGCGGGCGATTCGGGAAATCGAGATACGCGACTACTATCGTACACATGCTGCTTCTCTTACAGCCTATCCTCCTGTTCCGTCAATGGTGTTCGGCACCAAGGTGGACCGTGACGTGCGCCGGCAGCGTATCTCACGCAGGCTGCAGCAGAGACTGGACGAAGGAATGCTCGATGAGGTGCAGCAACTCCTCGACAGCGGAATCAAGCCCGGGGACCTCATTTACTATGGTCTCGAATACAAGTATCTCACCCTCCATCTCATCGGCCAGCTCTCCTATGGAGAAATGTACCGGCAGCTCGAGATTGCCATCCACCAGTTTGCCAAGCGGCAGATGACCTGGTTCCGCGGAATGGAAAGACGGGGCATTTCGATTCATTGGATCGACACCTCGCGCCCAATGGATGAAATGGTAGCCGAAATTCGCGAAAATTACGAACGATACCTACAAACAAGTATGCACAAATAAAATTTCGATGTGCAAGATTTGTATTAGATTTCTTTAAAAATGCGTTTTTTTCAAAAAAAATGTCATTTTCACTTTGCAATTTCAACTTTTCTTATTATCTTTGCACCGCTAATATAAAAGATAAAAACAGTGGAGACATTTTATCGTACGCATAAGTATCTCGTTGAGCATGTTTATTCGCCTGTAAGGCGCGAGTTGATGGACGAGATTAATTGGAATAGCCGCTTGATTGGAATCAAGGGCTCTCGAGGTGTAGGCAAAACCACATTCTTGCTTCAGTATGCCCTGGAAAAATTCGGCCCCGACGACCGTCGCTGCCTTTATATCAACATGAACCATTTCTACTTTTTCACGCACACTCTGCGTGAATTCGTAGCGCAGTTCCTGGCTCAGGGCGGTCGTGTCCTCCTCATCGACGAGATATTCAAGTATCCCGATTGGAGTAATGAACTGAAGTTTATCTACGATCAGTATCCCAAGATTCAGATTATATTTGCAGGTTCTACTGTCATGCGTTTGAAGGAGGAGAATCCCGTCCTCAACGGAGTTGTGGACAGTTACAACCTCCGCGGATTCTCGTTCCGTGAGTTCATTAATCTGATGGCCGGTACAAATTTCCGTTCCTATAAGTACGACGAAATCATTTCGAACCATGCAGCCATTGCGACTGAGATTTGTTCGAAAATCAAACCGCTCAACTATTTCCAGGACTATGTCCACCACGGCTTCTATCCCTTCTTCCTCGAGAAGAAGAATTACTCCGAGATGCTCATCAAGAACATGAACACCATGCTCGAAGTGGATGTCCTTTTTGTCAAGGAAATCGAGTTGTCCTACCTTCCCAAAATCAAGAAACTCCTTCACCTACTCGCTCAGGAGGCTCCCTGTTCGCCCAATGTGTCGCTTTTGGCCAAGGCCATCGAGACTTCCCGCGCCACGGTGGTCAATTACCTCAGCTATCTCAAGGAGGCCCGTCTCATCAACATGCTCTACACCGTTGACGAGCAGTTTCCCAAGAAACCGGCTGTCGTGTATATGCACAACACAAACATCCTTTATCCCACCT
>CAJOOX010000091.1 GCA_905236195.1 uncultured Bacteroidales bacterium | reverse complement strand
GGTGGAACGTGTGAAATAGAGCGACGCGAAGCCGCAGATGATGCCGAGCAGAATGACCCACGGAATACGTTCGACGGTGAAATCGACGGTGTGGCTGAAACTGAACATCGGGGTAGGTCCCTCGAAGATGTAGGCGACAGAGGCCGCCGTGACCGACGAAATGAGGAGCGGCATGATAGAGTAGGCCGTGAGGTCGAGCATCAGTACCTCGATGGTGAACAGCAGTCCGGCAATCGGCGCCTTGAAGATGCCGGCTATGCCGGCAGCGGCACCACAGCCCAGGAGAATCATGAGCGTGTGCTGGTCGAGTTTGAATACGCGGCCCAGATTGGAGCCTATGGCCGCGCCGGTAAGTACGACCGGAGCCTCGGCACCTACCGAACCGCCCATTCCGATGGTGACCGACGATGCGACCACCGAAGAATACATATTGTGGGACTTGATGATGGATTTGCGCTGGGAAATGGCATAGAGCACCTTGGTGACGCCGTGGCCTATATCATCCTTGATGATTTTCCTCACAAAGAGTCCTGCCAGCAGAATGCCGATGACAGGATAGACCAGGTAGGGCCAGTTGGCACCGTTGGTGAACATAAACGTGAGAGAATGCTCTATGAGGCGGATGAGGTTCTTCAGTATCAATGCTGCGAAGGCACCGGCGAGGCCTGTGATGAAAGCGAGCATGCACACAAACTGATGCTGGGTCAGATGCCTCTCGCGGAAGCCTTTGATCCAGTGAACGCTTTCGAGCCAGTTTTTATAGAGCCGTCTGATCAAGTTGCGTGGAATTAGGGTTTAACGGATGACCTCGACGAGCCCGCCGTCGCCGACCCTGATGATGCCGGAGGGTTTGGGCAGTTCGGTTTCATCCTGACGGAGGGGCACGATGTAGTCGACCGCCTGACGGATTTCGTCGCTGATGGCGGCGTAGGTCCTCGCTGTAGGCTGTCCGCTGATGTTGGCCGATGTGGAAACGAGCGGATGCCGCAGGCGCTGGCATATGGCATGGGAAACGGCCTCGGAGGTGATGCGTACGCCCACGGTACCGTCCTCAGCCACGAGCGAAGGGGCAAAATGACGTGCGCGAGGCAGAATGAGGGTGATGGGTGAAGTGGCTACGTCCCAAATCTGCCAGGCCGTTTCGGGGACCCTGTCGAAATAATAGTCTATAGATCCGGGCGCATCGGTGAGCACCAGCATGGATTTGGAGTCCGAGCGGTGTTTGATTTCGTAGATGCGACGGACAGCCTCCTCGTCGGTGGCATCGCATCCCAGGCCCCAGACGGTGTCGGTGGGATAAAGAATGACTCCGCCTTTGCGGAGTACATCGACAGCCTCGCGGGCTACCATATTTATATCTTTGGCTTCCATGTTTGCTATGTTAACAAGAATATATGCCTGCAAATGTACGGCTTTTTTCCGAAATAACAAAGCTTTTGGACAAAAAATTTGGAATTGTCGTTTTTTTTCACTATCTTTGCACCCTCAATTTGACAAAAATATTATGATTACAGTAAATAATCTGCAAGTGCAGTTCGGAAAACGCGTGCTTTTCCAGGATGTGAATCTGAAGTTCACACCGGGTAACTGCTATGGTATTATCGGTGCCAACGGTGCCGGCAAATCGACCTTCCTGCGTGTGCTGAGCGGAGACCTGGATCCGAATCACGGAGACGTGACGATGGGTCCCGGCGAACGACTCAGCGTTTTGGAGCAGGACCACAACAAGTTCGACCAGTACACGGTGCTCGACACGGTGCTCCGCGGCAATGATGTGCTCTATGCAATCATGGAGAAGAAACAGGCCCTCTACGACAAGGCAGAGAACATGACCGACGAGGATGGTCTGCTGCTGGCCGAACTGGAAGAGAAATTTGCGGAGATGGACGGCTGGAACGCGGAAAGCGATGCCGCAACCCTCCTTTCGGGTCTGGGTATCAAGGAAGACCTCCACTACATGCTGATGAAGGATATCCCCGCGAAGCAGAAGGTGCGCGTCATGCTTGCCAAAGCCCTGTTCGGCAATCCCGACAACCTGCTGCTCGACGAGCCTACCAACGACCTTGACCTCGACACGGTAGGGTGGCTGGAAAACTATCTGTCGAACTTCGAACATACGGTGCTGGTAGTATCGCACGACCGTCACTTCCTGGATTCCGTATGTACACATACCGTCGATATTGACTTCAAGAAGTGTACGCTCTATGCCGGCAACTACAGTTTCTGGTACGAGAGTTCGCAGTTGGCGCTCAAGCAGCAGCAGATGGCCAATAAGAAGGCCGAGGAGAAACGTAAGGAGCTGGAGGAATTCATCCGCCGTTTTGCAGCCAATGTGGCCAAGTCGAAGCAGACCACCTCGCGCAAGAAGATGCTCGAGAAACTCAATATCGAGGAAATCCAGCCTTCAACACGCCGCTATCCCGGCATTATCTTCAAGCCTGAACGCGAGACTGGTGCGAAGATACTCGAGGTGCACGGCCTGGGCAAGGAGATTGAAGGCTCGACGCTCTTCCACGATGTTAACTTCCAGATTGAACCGGGCGACAAGGTCGCTTTCATTTCGCACGACCCGCGTGCCATGACCGCCCTCTTCCAAATCATTAACGGCGAAGACAAGAAATTCGAAGGATCCTACAACTGGGGACAGACCATCACAACGGCCTATCTTCCACTGGACAACACGTCGTTCTTCAACACCGACATGAACATGATGGAGTGGCTGATGCAGTTCACGAATGACACCACGGAACTCAATATCAAGGGCTGGCTGGGCAGAATGCTCTTCCGTGACGAAGAGTGCCTGAAGAAGGCGTCGGTTCTCTCTGGCGGCGAAAAGATGCGCTGCATGATAGCCCGTATGATGATGAAGAACGCCAACACGCTGATTCTCGATTCGCCCACCAACCACCTGGATCTTGAATCGATTCAGGCATTCAACAACAACCTGCGGGTATTCCCGGGTGTGATCCTGATGTCGAGCCACGACCACGAGTTCATCCAGACCATCTGTAACCGTGTGATTGAACTCGGGCCCAAGGGCATTATCGACAAGCGTACGGAATACGACGACTATATCACAGACGCACGCGTACAGGAATTGCGCCAGCGTATCTATTAAATGTGTTTTCCGAGGACGAGCTGGAATTTGAAGCCAACGCTCTGATAACGGATACCTTTGAATCCCACAAAACCGGCTATGGAGAGGTAGTTATTGCCAAACCCATAGCCGGCTTCTGTGTAGAGGGGTTTGCCGTCGGCAATGAGATTGGAGAGATAGATGCGTTCACGAATGACGTATTTGGAAAGCAGACTCGAGATGTTGTAAAGCAGGAAGAAGGGTGTTTCGTACATGGCATGATGCTGGATGTAGGCGGGCGTGGAGCCGAACCAGTAGTCGTCGAGAAGCGAGAAAGTGCCGCCGATACGCTCGTCCCAGGAATCGGGATACTGCGAACGGGAGAAGTAGCGGTAGTTGAAGAACGGGCTGTTCTCCTTGTGGAAGAAGTGGCCGAAGCCGGCATGGTAGGAGAAGGAACGCATGGGGTCGATGCGAACCACCTGGTGAATGTCGAATTCGATGCGGGAGAAACTGTGTTGCTGGGCGCCCTTGATGTTCTTGCCCCACATGATTTCGGCTTCGAACGTGGGGTAGGGTGACTCGACGTAGCGTTTTTCCTTCTGTTCGTAGCGATAGAACTGATGGGGGGTCCATACCAGACGCAGATAGGGCGAGATGTCGCTATAGCGGGAATTGACGAGGGCATCGATACGTTCGCGTGTCATGGCTCTCTGACCGTGTTTGCGCGGGGTTCGAAGGTTGTAGTTGGCACCCGCAAAGAGGGTCAGTCCGTTACGGATTTCCCAGAAATGCTCGAGTTTGAATTCGTGGTGGTCGTAATAGTCGATGCCTAAAGCATCGAAGTCCACATCCGTTGTGTCGGAAGCCTTGATGGCATCGTTGATGATATCCTTGAATTTGTTGGGGAAGGCGGCCTGTTTCTTGTTGACCGACAGACGGAGGCCCTGGAGCTGGCGGGGATGATGGATGAATTCGAGTTCGAAGGCATAACGCAGTTCACGCCGTCCGAAGGCGTAGCCTATTTCGGGATAGATATAGAGTCGTTTGCCGTCGTTGAAGCGGCGGTTGATGCGAGCACGGGTGCGAAGCGTGAACCCGTTCAGGCCGTCATAGCCGAACGCTGACGGTTCGAAGGGGCCGTAGAGTTTGAAATCCGATCCCCATACATCATAATGCGAGGTTGCCACCAGACGTTCGGGCAGTTTCTTGAGCCAGTCCTTGAAGCCCCGGTCCTCGTCGGGATCAATCACCTCGTGCGTCTCGTCGTCGATGTGCTGTCGTTTCTGCTTCCGTAACTCTTCCCAACGGCGCTCCTCCTCGGCATCATTGAGCGCCCTGGCCAGTTCGTCCGGCAGGGGGACGGGGCGCAAGGAGTCGAGCGCGTTGGCGGGCAGCTGCGGGG
>CAJOOX010000090.1 GCA_905236195.1 uncultured Bacteroidales bacterium | reverse complement strand
GACCGTGCTTGAGTTCATCATAGCCGCTCTGACCGCCCTCGCCGCTTCGTTCGGCACCACCAGCTGCATCCAATGGATGTCGTGAAAAAAAGGAGCCTTCCCGGGATGGGAAAGGCTCCATTATCTTTACCGGGGAGACATGGGTCTCCCCTCTTTTTATGCTGCTGCTTTACAGCTCCTCTACGCCGTAGATGAAGTTGATATTGGGCTGATCGTATGTGAAGAGCTCGCTGTCCTTGAAGAATCGCTTGATTTCCACTTTGGCATGCTCAAGCGAATCGCTGGCATGGATGATGTTCTCCTGGAAGGACATGGAGAAATCGCCGCGTATGGTTCCGGGAGCAGCCTTGCGACCGTTGGTCGTACCCGAAAGGGTTCGTACCACTTCGACAGCATCAAAACCGCTGTAGCAGCATACAATCACGGGTCCGCGCAGCATGGAATTCTTGACCTGTGAAAAGAAAGGTTTGTCTTTGAGGTGAGCATAGTGCTCGTTGAGGATGGCATCGGTCAGCTTCATCATCTTCATTCCGCAGAGATGAAGACCCTTGAGCTCGAACCTGCGCGTAACCTCGCCTACCAGTCCGCGAATCAGGCAGTCCGGCTTTAGAATTACAAGTGTTTTCTGAATCATAGTTTTTTTTACCGTTTATTGGGTTTATAATAACTTTTTGATGAAATCAATTTTACACCTTTTTGTCCAAAAAATTGTAATTGGACATTGCAAATATAAGAACTCTTCGCGAAATATGCAAATATTCTTCCAAAAAAAACGCAAAAAGCCCTGTTTTTTCTCTATTTTTTATATCTTTGCATTCAAAATTCGATTTTAAATGAACAAAATATACATTTTTTTTCTTACTCTTCTGGCGGTTGTCGCTTCATTTGCAATTACGGGATGTGAGGAGGATCATGCCCGATTTGCCGATCATGTCAAATCAACCACCTACAAGGTGATGCGCTTCCGCGGGCAGTACACATCTTCGCTGGACGGCGTGACGCTGGTCGATACCGTCTGTATTGCCGATTTTGTCAACGCTGCCAATTCCACGTACGGCGACTCTATCGTAATGCACTACATCCGGCTGGCACCTGCCGCCGAGACGTGGGCCACCTTCGGCTTCCGCAACATCGGCATCCTCAACGAAGACCTCTCCATCCGAACGGCCCGGGTTACCCCCTGGATCATACGCGGCAATGAGACCGTCTTCCTCGACGATTTACCGGTCACCGGATTCAAGGGTTATTACCGCTATAACGATGCCGCCAACTACCAGGACGACTCGCTCATTTTCTCCTGTCAGGTGGGCGACTACACTCTCCGCTTCAGCAGTGGCGAATCCTCCATCCGCCAATGACTCAGAACTCTCAACTGACTCTGAACTCTCAACTATTAACTATCAAATAAACATAATGGATCAGAATATTCGCAACATTGCAATTATCGCACACGTTGACCACGGCAAAACGACCCTGGTTGACAAGATGCTCTATGCCGGTAACCTTTTTCGCGAGAACCAGGTTACGACCGACCTCATGCTCGACAACAACGAACTGGAACGTGAACGCGGTATCACCATTCTTTCCAAGAACGTATCCATCACCTATAAAGGCACGAAAATCAACATCATCGACACCCCCGGCCACTCCGACTTCGGCGGCGAGGTGGAACGTGTGTTGAACATGGCCGACGGCTGTCTCCTGCTGGTCGATGCCTTCGAGGGCCCCATGCCCCAGACGCGTTTCGTACTCCAGAAGGCCCTCCAGATCGGTCTTAAGCCCATCGTGGTGGTCAACAAGGTGGACAAGCCGAACTGCCGTCCCGAGGCCGTCCAGGAGATGGTATTCGACCTGATGTGCAATCTCAACGCCACCGAGGAACAGCTCGATTTCTACACCCTCTTCGGTTCGGCCAAACAGGGCTGGATGAGCGACGACTGGCAGAAGCCTACCGACAACGTCTATCCCCTCCTCGATGCCATCATCAAATACATCCCCGCACCCAAAGCCCTGGAGGGTCCCTCCCAGATGCTCATCACCTCACTGGAATATTCTTCCTTCGTGGGACGTATCGCCGTGGGCCGCGTCCACCGCGGTTCGCTCCGTCAGGGTCAGGACATCCTGCTCATGCACCACGACGACTCGGCACCTGAGGGTTTTGTCTCCAAGAAGTGCCGCATCAAGGAGCTCTTCACCTTCGAAGGCATGGGCAAGAAGAAAGTCGACGAGGTATTCTCGGGCGACATCTGCGCCATGACCGGTATCGACGGTTTTGAGATCGGCGACACCCTCTCCGACATTGAGGCAGCCGACATCATGCCGCGCATCACCATCGACGAGCCTACCATGTCGATGCTCTTCACCATCAACGACTCGCCCTTCTTCGGCAAGGACGGCAAATACGTCACCTCACGCCAGATTCAGGACCGCTTGATGAAGGAGCTCGAGAAGGATGTCGCGCTTCGCGTAGAACCCGCTCCCGACCGCGACGGCGCCTGGACGGTTTACGGCCGTGGTGTGCTCCACCTCTCCATCCTCATCGAGACGATGCGGCGCGAGGGCTACGAGGTGCAGATCGGACAGCCCCAGGTCATCATCAAGGAAATCGACGGACAGAAATGCGAGCCCATCGAACAGATGACCATCAACTGCCCCGAGGAATATTCCTCCAAGATGATTGACATGGTCACCCGCCGCAAGGGCGAACTCCTGGCCATGGACACACAGGGCGACCGCATCCACATGGAGTTCCAGATTCCTTCGCGCGGCATTATCGGTCTGCGCACCACCGTGCTCACCGCCTCTGCCGGCGAAGCCATCATGGCCCATCAGTTCCTCGAGTTCCAGCCTTGGAAGGGTGAAATCACACGCCGCACCAACGGCTCCATCATAGCCATGGAGGGCGGCACGGCCTTTGCCTACGCTCTCGACAAACTCCAGGACCGCGGCAAATTCTTCATCTTCCCCCAGGACGAAGTCTATGGCGGACAGGTTGTGGGCGAACATGCCAAGGACAAGGATCTTGTCGTCAACGTGACGAAGTCCAAGAAACTGACCAATATGCGCTCGAAGTCAAGCGACGAGAAGGCCTCGCTCATTCCCCCCACCGTATTCTCGCTCGAAGAGGCTCTCGAGTATATCAAGGAGGATGAATATGTTGAAGTCACACCCCACAACCTCCGAATGCGCAAAGTCATCCTCGATGCACTTGAGCGCAAGCGTCTCGGCAAGGAGGATTCCGACGATTGATTCTTCACCATTCATCTGTTTTTGTATTTTAATATTTTACATTTTATATTAAAATTACCCTCCCGTGCCAATCATGAAGTCCACCTACAGTGGGATTCAGAGGGCCTCCTGTCATGAAAAAGTTAGATTGGTATATCATCAAGAAGTTCCTCGGGACGTACTTCTTCACCATTCTTCTCATTCTGTCCATCACCGTTGCGTTGGACTACAATGAGAAGATGGATAATTTCGCAGCGCATGAAGCGCCGTGGAAGGCCATCGTCTTCGACTACTATCTGAACTACATCCCCTACTTCGCCAATCTCTTTTCCCCGCTGTTCGTCTTCGTGGCCGTGATTTTCTTCACGTCCAAGCTGGCAGGCAACAGCGAGATTATCGCGATGCTCTCGTCGGGTGTATCCTTTCACCGGCTGCTGCGCCCTTACATGATTTCGGCAGGTGTCATTGCAGCCCTGACCTTTGTGCTCAACAGCTTCGTCATCCCGCCGGCCAACGTCAAACGGCTCGACTTCCAGAACAAATACTACAAGGACCGCACGGTCAAGATTGTGAAGAACAATCAGTTCATGGTTGAGCCGAATGTGGTGGCCTTCTTCTACCATTATGACGCGCGCATGAAACAGGGCACCAAGTTCGCCCTCGAACGTTTCGAGAACAAGAAACTCGTCTCCCGCCTCACCGCCGACCGCGCCGCATGGGTGGGCGACTATCACTGGCAGCTCACCAACTACAACATCCGCGACATCAACGAGCATGGAGAAACGCTCCGTTCCGGTGCCTCGCTCGATACGGTGGTGATGGTGGCTCCCGAGGACATCATCATGGAGTACAACGACTTTGAAAAGATGACCACCCCCAAGCTGCATGAATATATCGAACGGCAGGAGGCCCGCGGCGTGGGCAATATCCAGCCCTACCAGATTGAATACCACAAGCGTTTTGCAGCCATTGCGGCAGCATTCATTCTCACCCTGATGGGCGTCTCCCTCTCCTCCAAGAAGGTGCGCGGCGGCATGGGCATCAACATCGGCCTCGGTCTCGCCCTCTCCTTTGTCTATATCCTGTTCCAGACCGTTTCCTCCTCGTTCGCCGTATCGGGCGACATGCCTGTTCTGCTCGCCGTCTGGCTTCCGAACATTGTCTTCGCCCTCATCGGCGTCTGGCTCTATTTCAACAAGGCACCCAAATAATCGGGAGAATTATAAAGTTCGGTATTTTTTTCACGACAGATTTGGCGGTTTGAAAAAAAAACGCTATCTTTGCGGCATAAATCTCAATAATAGTGTTTCTCAATTAACCTGTAAAAAAGATGCAAAAGATAATCAACCGCTGGACCAATGATGCCAAGTGTAACTGTTTCGGGTGCTCTCCCACCCATCCTTTCGGTCTCCGTATGGAGTTTTTTGAAGACGGAGACGACATTGTGAGCCGCTGGCATCCCAATGAGAACTACCAGGGCTGGGTCGATACCATGCACGGCGGCGTACTGGGCACCCTGATCGATGAGATATGCGGATGGGTCGTGACACGCAAAATACAGACCTGCGGCTACACCACCCACCTGAACCTCACCTACCGCAAGGCGATTTCGACGCGTGAACCGGAACTGACAATTCGCGCCCGCATCGTTAAACAGATGCGTCATCTTCTCTTCATGCATGCCGAGATAACCGACAGCGCCGGCAACCTCTGTGTGGAGGGTGATGCCACCTATATCATGATGACGCCGGAGAAAGCACACGAGACGGGCTTCATCAGCTGCGACGACGCAGAATAGCCTCCATCGCCCGCGCCGCTGTCATACCGGTGGTCCATGCCGCCTGGAGGTTGAATCCTCCCGTCACGCCGTCGATGTCCAGCACCTCTCCCGCAAAGAAGAGGCCCGGATGCCGGCGGCTTTCCAGCTGCGAGCTGACCGCCGACAAATCAATGCCGCCGCATGTGACGAATTCCTCCTTGAAGCGGGACTGTCCCGCTATGCCGTGCCGGTCGTTGGTGAGAACCTCGGCCAGGCGGTTCATCTGTCTGGCTCCGGCCTCGGCCCAGCGGCGTTCGGCCGGGATGCCCGCTTTCTGCAGGATATAGTCCCACAGTCGGCGCGAGAGTACGAAGGGCGAGACCGACGACAACAGCTTCTGTGGGGTCTGCCGGGCTTGCGAGGCAAGGCGGGCGGATGCCTCCTCTGCCCTGACGTCATGCAACCAGTTGATGCTGAGTTCGGCCAGATAATCGCGTTCGTCCAGAAGGCGGGCAGCATAGCTCGAAAGACGCAACACGGCAGGACCGCTCACTCCCCAATGGGTGACCAACAGGGCTCCTTCGGCACGAAGTTTCGTTCCGGTCAGGCCTACTGTCACGGGATCGGCTACCGTACCCGTCAGCTCCCGCAATGGCGATTCGGGCAGATTGAAGGTGAAGAGTGAGGGTACAGGTTCAACTATCGGAAGCTCCAGCGGAGCCAGAGCTGCACGCGTCTTCGGGGAAAGACCTCCTGTGGCAATCAGCAACTGGTCAAAAGTACGTTCCTCCCCCGCTGCAGTTACCCGGTAGGCCCCTCCG
>CAJOOX010000089.1 GCA_905236195.1 uncultured Bacteroidales bacterium | reverse complement strand
CGGCCCGCCGGAAAGCGGGCCGCAATTTTGTCGGTGGGCTGATGGGTGGGCGCTATGGGCTTAATGGGGTTAATGGGCTTATTAAATTGCCCAATCAGCCCATTAAGCCCATAGCGCCCATAACGCTCATTACAAGACTCAATGATGGAACAGGCGGATGCCGATGAAAGCCATTGCCATTCCGTACTTGTCGGCAGTGGCAATCACATTGTCGTCGCGCACCGAACCCCCGGCCTCGGCAATCCACCGGACGCCGCTCTTGTGGGCGCGTTCGATGTTGTCGCCGAAGGGGAAGAAGGCATCGGAACCCAGGGAAACGCCCGTGTTCTGGGCCAGCCATGCTTTTTTCTCATCGCGTGTGAAAACGGCAGGTTTCTCGGTGAAGAAATTCTGCCAAACGCCTTCAGCCAGCACGTCGTCATGATCCTCGCTGATGTAAACATCGATGGTGTTGTCGCGGTCGGCGCGGCGTATACCTTCCTTGAAAGGCAAGTTCAGAACCTGAGGCGCCTGACGGAGCCACCAGATGTCGGCCTTGTTGCCGGCCAGACGGGTGCAATGGATGCGGCTCTGCTGTCCGGCACCGATGCCGATAGCCTGTCCGTCCTTTACGTAGCAGACGGAGTTCGACTGAGTATATTTCAGCGTGATGAGGGCAATCATCAGGTCGCGGCGTGCCGCCTCGGGGATGTCTTTGTTTCGGGTGGGGATATTGGCAAAGAGGGCGGGGTCGTTGAGTTTCACCTCGTTGCGGAGCTGCTCGAAGGTGATGCCGAAGACCTGCTTGCGTTCGAGGGGTTCGGGCTTGTAGTCGGGATCCATCTGGAGTACGCAATAGGTGCCCTTGCGTTTGTTCTTCAGAATCTCAAGTGCTTCGGGTTCATAGCCGGGCGCAATCACACCGTCGCTGACCTCGCGGTTGATGAGTTTTGCAGTGGCTGCATCGCAGACATCCGAGAGAGCGATGAAATCACCGAAGGAAGACATGCGGTCGGCACCGCGGGCACGGCAGTAGGCCGAGGCAAGGGGCGTGAGTTCGTAGTCGTCGGTGAAGTAAATCTTCTTGAGGGTGTCGGTGAGGGGAAGACCTACGGCAGCACCGGCCGGAGAAACATGTTTGAACGAGGTGGCAGCGGGAAGTCCGGTAGCCTCCTTGAGTTCCCTGACCAACTGCCAGGAGTTGAAGGCGTCGAGGAGATTGATGTAACCTGGACGGCCGTTGAGCACAGTGAAGGGAAGCTCTCCTTCTGTCATGAAGACGCGGGCGGGCTTTTGGTTGGGATTACAACCGTACTTGAGTTCGAGTTCTTTCATTTTGTTTGAGAATAGAAATAGATGCTATAGAAGCTATAGATGCTATAGAAACTATAGTAAAAGCAGCGCAAATATAGCGTTTTCCGTGGAAAAACGGCGCGTTTGATAAGATTATTTAAGGATTTAAATATTTTTTGGAAGCCAAAAGCCCTGTTTTTGACGGAAAAATACTATCTTTGCAAACTGCAAATACTAAAAATATGGAGAAGAAAAACAGAATCATGACTGTAATGACAGTCGCCTTGGGTGTTGCAATCCTGCCAGCCTGCGGCAACGGAGACAGTTTATCGGAACAGCGTCCCATCGACAGGGAAGCCCTGCTGAAGAGGAACAGTCCGGAGGTGACGGCTTTTGACTCGCTGGCTTCGCTGACCGTGGGTAACGGAGATTTTGCCTTCACCGTTGACGCAACAGGTCTGCAGACCTTCCCCGTGGAATATGCCCCCGGTGTTCCGTTGGGCACACAGAGCTCATGGGGGTGGCACTCGTGGAATAATCCCAAGGGATTCACCATCGAGGATACCTATGTGGAATATGACTTCGGTCATGGTCAAAAGGAACTCTATACGACCAAAAACAAAGAAAACGCCCGGGCAATGGAGGCATACAATTACTTCCGTGAAAATCCCCATCGGCTTCATCTCGGCAATATCGGATTCTATCTGCCGGAAGGGACGACCTATGCCTCGTTCTCGGATGTCCGTCAGAAACTGGATTTGGAAGAAGGTGTGATAGAGAGCGAGTTCAGACTGGGCTCCCGGAAAGTAGAGGTGGAGACGGCCTGCAATCCCAAGGCCGATCAGATTGCCGTGAAAGTGGAATGTGAGGAGAGTCCGCTCCCCATCGTCATCTCGATGCCGTATCCCACGGGCAAGCATGCTGACAACGCCTGCGACTGGAAAGACAACAAAGAGCTGCACTACACGTACGACACACTCAAAAATGCCAAACGGCTGGAACTGACCCATTGGTTCCCCAAAGTGGTCGTTGCAGAGGAGTTGAGCGCAGCCGTGGTTCACGACTATACTTACGGAGTGGCCATAGAATGGGGCGGCGAAACGGAAATGAAAATCGAGCGCAAAGGAGACAACCGGATTGTGCTCTATCCTTCGACCAAAGACTATGCGTTCACAGCCTGGTTTTATCCCATCGGAGACAAGGTCAAGGTAGCCGAATATGACGACCGCCGCCAGGAACCCCTGGATGCAGAAGGTGTTTTCGATGCTTCGGAGGAT
This sequence comes from uncultured Bacteroidales bacterium, assembly GCA_905236195.1. Taxonomy (GTDB): domain Bacteria; phylum Bacteroidota; class Bacteroidia; order Bacteroidales; family UBA3663; genus Liminaster. The sequence continues at coordinate 2,415 of CAJOOX010000089.1, read as the reverse complement.
TACTGGAAAAATTATTGGCAGAAAGGCGCGATGGTCGATCTTTCCGGTACGGCAGCCGAAGGCGCCCGCGAGCTGGAACGCCGCATCGTGTTGTCGCAATATCTGCTGGCCGTCAACAGTGCAGGCAGTGTTCCTCCCCAGGAGACCGGTCTGACATATAACTCCTGGTTCGGCAAATATCACATGGAGATGATCTGGTGGCACCAGGCTCAGTTCGCACTGTGGGGACATCCCGAGAAACTGGACCACACGCTCCGCTGGTACAAGCACGTGGAACCTGTGGCCCGGCTCATCGCCCAGCGTCAGGGTTTCAAGGGAGTGCGCTGGATGAAGATGACCGATCCCTCGGGAACGGAAGCCCCCTCGAATGTGGGCTCATTCCTTATCTGGCAGCAACCTCATATCATATATCTTGCCGAACTGCTCTATCGGGCAGCTTCGGTGCAGGAAGCCCAGGGTGACCACAGTCTGAAAGTTCAGGATGTGCTGGACCGTTATTACGACCTGGTGCAGGCAACCGCCGAGTTTATGTTTGATTTTGCAGATTATGACGAGATGGGCGGCCGTTATGTGCTGAAGGGAGCCATTCCCGCTCAGGAAACCCTGAAAGCTTCCGAGACGCAGAATTCGCCATTCGAACTTTCGCAATGGCACTACTGCATGGGCGTGGCACAGTTGTGGAGGGAACGCAAGGGTCTCCAAAGGAACATGGAGTGGGAAGAACTTATCGACAAGCTCTCGCCCCTGACCTACATCTCAGAGACCGATGAAGACCTGACCGCAGACGAGAAGGCCTATATTGCCAAATATGGGAAACTGTATCTCGCAGCCGAAACGGCCCGCGACACCTACCGCGATATCCGCTATACTTCAGACCACATGGCCGTGCTGGGCGCATTGGGTATCTTCCCCAAGACACCGCAGGTGAGAAACGATGTGATGGCCAATACGCTGCACTGGGTATGGGACAATTGGAACTGGGGCAAGACTTGGGGATGGGACTATCCCATGACCTCGATGTGCGCCGCCCGGCTGGGTGAAAAACAAATTGCCGTCGATGCCCTTGTTGTTCCCAAACGAACAAACACCTATCTTGTCTCGGGTCACAACTATCAGGATTCAAGGCTCCGTCTCTATCTGCCGGGCAACGGCGGTCTGCTGACGGCGGTGGCAGCCCTTTGCGCCGGATGGGACGGTTGCGATGAAAAGAACCCCGGCTTCCCCGAAGGATGGAATGTGAAATGGGAAGGGTTGCAGCCACTTCCATAACCTGAAAAAGAACAGGTGAGTCTTTTCGATAAATACTGGTCATTGCCGGCACGACAACGCCGGGCCGTAGGCTGGGGCGTTGTCGTGGCAGCCATTGTGCTGTTTCTGTTACTGATGTGGGGTGTAATCAAAGGAATAGAGTCCCTGGCGGAATGGTTGGGGGAAGGCCCTTTGACAGAGGCAATCTGGAAGGGTTTTCCCGAAGGCAAGCGGTGGACAGACAGGAAGTTCGAGCTGAGGGAAAAACATCCCAAGCGTACCATGCATCTGTCGAAGGATTTCAACGATATCAACGACACGCAACTGGCAGCGGCCATGCGCCTGGGCATCAGTCCGTGCACAAAACGCGAAGAATTCGAAGGTTTGCTGAACGACGGAAAACTGGTAACGCTGGAAAACTGCAAATATTATAAACTGGACAGGCTGACACATTCCGTGCCTTATCTGGTGCCGGAGGCCGCGGATTTCCTTCTGGCTCTCGGGCAGCTTTTTCAGGAATACAGCGGTACAGAAACGCGATTTATCGTCACATCGGTGTTGAGGTCGGGTTCCGATGTGGGCAGTCTGAGCAAAGGCAATGTCAATGCCACGAAGAACTCATGCCACTGTTATGGGACAACCATAGACATCACTTACAACCGGTTCGACCATCACGGAGCCGCCCGTTCGGACGGGCAGCTCAAAGTCGACCTGTCCCGCGCGCTTTGGGATTTAAAGAACGCGGGACACTGCTATGTGAAATTCGAACGGAAACAGGCGTGCTTCCATCTGACGGTCAGACCGAGATGAAAAGTACGTGACGCGTGTTTTCATCCACCTTGGTAACTTCGGAAACGCGGAGGCCGGGAACCCACAGCACGCGGTCGTCGGCATCCACGAGCAGCCATGTGCTTAATTTCTGCAAGGGAGTGTAGCCTGCATTGCTGAAAAGGTCGGAAACCAGTTTTTCTTTTCCCTGCATGCCGAGCGGTGCGATTCGTTCTCCTCCTTCCCAATGCTTGAACCGGAGGGGACGTTTTACTTTTGCGGAGTCGGCATAGAAATCGTAGCGGTCGGCTTCACGAATTTCCTGACGGAGTCTGTCGGTGACGGGAAGCTCTTCCTGATGATGCCACGGCTGCGGCTCGTTGTCCAACGGAACAGGGG
>CAJOOX010000088.1 GCA_905236195.1 uncultured Bacteroidales bacterium | reverse complement strand
TTGAGGGACTGGCCGGGGCCTTGTACGCCATAACCGATTACGGCAAGAGTCTCGTTTTTAAGAATCTCGCGTGCTTTTTCGAGGGGGAACTCCTCGCGGGTCATCACTTCTTCGATGACACCGCCAAAATTCATTTTAGCCATTTTAGTTTTTGTTTTATGGGTTGATAATTACTGTTTCTCTTCAATCTGACGACGACGCAGTTCCTGTTCCTCAAGGAAGTCGGAAACCTGTTCGTGGGTCGATTTAGTCACACTGACGCGGCCTGAACGTACATACTGGAGCACTCCGTAGCGTTCCAGATCGTTGTAGAGCGCGATGGTCTCATCGCAATGGCCCGTCTTTTCGAGCACCGCAAAGGTCGAATTGATTTCGAGGATGCGGCAGTTGTATTTGCGGATGAGCTGTTCAAATTGGATATCATTCAGCAGGGCATCCGTCTGCACCTTGTAGAGGGCAATTTCCTGATAGATGATTTCGTCGTCGCTATAGTAGAATGCCTTGAGCACATCGATGCGTTTTTCGATCTGCAGGACGATTTTCTTTATCATGTCCTCTGACGCATGACATGTGATGGTGAATTTGTGGACGCCTTCTATCGATGACGAAGATACCGAAAGCGACCAGATATTGATGTTGCGGCGCGTAAAGATGATCGCTATCTGGTTCAACAGACCGACATTGTTCTCCGTGAAGACCGTGAGGGTCCAAAGCGGGAGATTCGCCGTTTTCTTATCTTTGATTTCCATATGATTAAATCTTCTCTGAGCGGTTCAACAAAATGTGGTCGATGGGTTGTCCGGGAGGCACCATGGGATAAACCATTGAATCCTCCTCGACACAGACGTGGAGAACGAAGGGACCCTGAGCGGCATACATCTCGCGAACGGCAGCATCGACTTCGCTGCGTTCGGTGATGCGACGTGCCTGAATGCCATAGGCATCGGCCAGTTTGAGATAATCTGGCGATACCATCTTGGTGTAGCTGTAGCGCTTGGCAAAGAAGAGTTCCTGCCACTGACGGACGTTACCCAGCCAGGTATTGTCGAAAATCACAATCTTCACTGCCGTACCTTCCTGCATGATGCTACCGAGTTCCTCGATGGTCATCTGGATGCCGCCGTCGCCGACAAAGGCAACCACCTCACGTTCGGGTGCTGCAATCTTAGCTCCGATGGCTGCGGGTAGACAGAAACCCATCGTACCCAGTCCGCCGGATGACAGGAACGAACGCGTTGTGCCATTGAACCTGGCATAACGTGCGGCAAACATCTGGTTCTGACCCACATCGGTCACAACTATCGCCTCGCCCTTAGAGACCTCGGCCACTTTGTCGATGACCTCGCCCATGTGGAGCGGACCCTCGGCGGGATGCACTTCGGGATTGACGACTTTCTCCTGTTCGACGTTCTGGTAGAAATCAAAACCGTGAATCCAGGAATCGAAATTATTCTTATAAAGATGGGGCAGCATCTTGGAGAGCACCTCCTTACAGTCGCCGCAGATAGCCACGTCGGCCTTGACATTCTTGCCCAACTCGGAGGGATCGATGTCGATGTGTACAATCTTGGCCAGAGGGGCATACTGATTGACGGGACCCGTCACACGGTCGGCCAGACGGCAGCCGATAACCACGATGAGGTCGGCCTGCTGCTGGAGTTTGTTGGCAACGATGGAACCGTGCATACCGATCATCCCCAGGAAATGGGGCATATCGGAGGGAACAGACGACAGTCCGAGCAACGTCACGCCGAAGGGTGCACCCGTCTTCTCAACAAAGTCCTTGAACTCCTGCTCGGCATGTCCCAGGATGATACCCTGGCCGCCGATGATGAAAGGCCGCTGGGCGGTGTTGATGAGATTGACAGCCTCCCACACGCGATCGGGATTGATGGCGGGCACAGGCTGATAGGAACGGATGAAGTTACAGGGTTTGTATTCGGTAAAGGGAGCCTCGTGAATCTGGGCGTTTTTGGGGAAATCGAGCACCACAGGACCGGGACGCCCGCTCTTGGCCAGATAGAAAGCACGGGCTACCGCCCATTCGATATCCTCGGGACGGTTAATCTGGTAGTTCCACTTCGTGATGGGAAGCGTCATACCGATGAAGTCGGTTTCCTGGAAGGCATCCGTACCGAGCGCGCCTGTTGCCACCTGTCCGGTGATGACCACCAGAGGTGTCGAGTCGATGTTGGCATCGGCGATGCCGGTGATAACGTTGGTGGCACCCGGACCTGAGGTGACGATGACCACGCCTACCTCGCCGCTGACACGGGCATAGCCTTGAGCCGCATGGATGGCGCCCTGCTCGTGACGCACCAATATGGTATCGAAGTCGTCATCGTGATCATAGAGCGCATCGAAGACGGGCATGATGGCTCCGCCGGGATAACCGAATATTTTTTTGGTTCCTTCAGCCTTGAGACACTGAAAGAGAATTTCTGAACCTAACATAAATGATGAATTAATCGATGATTCTGACGCCGCCCTTGTCGGCAGAAGCTACACTCTGGGCATAAGCACGGAGCGCCTTCGAAACGACACGCTTGCGGCGAAGGGGTTGCTGTGGACGGGCTGCAAGTTCCTCATCACTCAGCTTGACATTGATGGAACGCGAGGGAATGTCGATCACAATGATATCGCCGTCCTTGAGTTTGCCGATATTGCCGCCGGAAGCAGCCTCAGGCGAAATGTGACCGATGGAAAGGCCGGAAGTACCGCCCGAAAAACGTCCGTCGGTGATCAGGGCACACTCCTTGCCGAGGTGCATCGACTTGATGTAGGACGTGGGATAGAGCATCTCCTGCATACCGGGACCGCCCTTGGGGCCTTCGTGGGTAATGACAACAACATCGCCGCTCTTGACTTTGCCGCCCAGGATTCCGTCGCAGGCATCTTCCTGGGAATCGAACACCACAGCGGGACCTTCGAAGTGCCAGATGGAGGGATCCACGCCCGCCGTCTTGACCACGCAGCCGTCCTGGGCTATGTTGCCGAACAGAATGGCCATACCGCCTTCCTTGGTGTAGGCATGTTCGATGGAACGGATACAGCCGTTCTCGCGGTCGGTATCAAGGGATTCCCACTGGGCATCCTGCGAACCCATCTGCGTCGAGAACTTGCGTCCGGGAGCCGAATGATAGATACGCGATGCCTCCGGGTCGATATCGGCCTTTAGGATGTCGTACTTCTCGATATCCTCGCCCAGCGTATGACCGTTGACTCGCATCAAATCCTTCTTGATGAGACCGCCCTTGGCGAGTTCGCCGATAATGCCGAGAATACCGCCGGCACGATTGCATTCCTGCACGGAGTACTGCTGGGTGTTGGGTGCCAGTTTGCAGAGACAGGGCACTTTGCGCGAAAGCATGTCGATGTCCTGCATCTTGAAGTCCACACCGCCTTCCTGAGCCACAGCCAGCAGGTGGAGCACCGTGTTGGTCGAACCGCCCATGGCTATGTCTAGTGTCATTGCGTTGAGGAAGGCATCGCGGGTGGCGATGCTGCGGGGCAGCACGCTTTCGTCGCCTTCTCCGTAATATTTCATTGCGTTCTTGACAATCAGCGCGGCAGCGTCCTTGAAGAGCTGGATGCGGTTGACGTGGGTGGCAAGAATCGAGCCGTTGCCGGGCAGCGAGAGTCCGATGGCCTCGGTGAGGGAGTTCATCGAATTGGCGGTGAACATACCCGAGCACGAACCGCAACCCGGACAGGCACAATGCTCAATCTCGTCGAGATCCTTGTCGGAAACGCTCTTGTCGGCACCTGCAATCATGGCCGTAATCAGGTCGGCATTCTGTCCGTTCCAACGGCCGGCCTCCATGGGACCTCCCGAAACGAAAACGGCGGGAATATTGAGACGCATGGCTGCCATCAGCATTCCGGGTGTTACTTTGTCGCAGTTGGAAATGCACACCATGGCGTCGGCCTTGTGGGCATTCACCATGTATTCGACGGAGTCAGCAATGATGTCACGCGAGGGCAGCGAATAGAGCATACCGTCGTGGCCCATCGCAATACCGTCATCGACAGCGATGGTGTTGAATTCGGCTGCATAGCAACCCAATTTTTCTATTTCAGCTTTCACAATCTGTCCCACCTCATGCAGATGAGTGTGACCGGGTACAAACTGTGTAAAAGAATTGACAATGGCAATGATCGGCTTGCCGAACTGCTCACGCTTCATGCCGTTGGCTACCCATAGGGCACGGGCGCCTGCCATGCGGCGGCCTTCTGTAGTCTGCGCGCTACGCAACTGAATTTTCATTTCGGATAGAGTATATTTTGTTATTATTTCTCTTGCTTTGACGACCCGTCCTTATTTATGCATAATTTTCGGGCTATTCAAGTTGCAAATATAACGATTTATTTTGTTTTTTCAAACTTGAATCGCGAAAATCTTCTTTTTATTGCTTTTTTTAGCACTTAAAGGTGTCAAATCGCAACCATAGACGACAAATTGGCTACGAATAGAAGGTGTATAAAACAAAAAACCTTGCCCTCGGGGAGCAAGGTTATATACAAGTTTTATACAATTTTATCGGATCAGAAGCTTCTTGACTCCACCGCTGTTGCGACGCAGATAGAGTCCCAGCTTGAGCGCCGGCTGCTGTTCGGAATCGGATACCAGCCGTCCCGAAGCATCCCATACGGTTGTCCTGCCCCGGTCGGAGGGACGCGCCTGGATGGTCTCAATGTCGCTGGCGTGCTTCTTGTCCGGTGCGGCTACTGCCACAAGGCGTTTGAAGGTTGACCCGTCGGCATCCTGTCCTGCGAGGGTCAGAAATGCGTAGCCTTTCCTGCCGGCGGGCACAGACACCACGGCGAGGGTGTCGTTCTGAACCGTTGCCCCGAAGCCTGCATTGCGGTCGAATGTGAGCGACTGGAGAACGGGCGAACTGTAGTTGGATGCCAGTTCCAGGATGTTGAACGTCACGACCGTGTCGTTGGGAACCACAGCGTGAGGAACAGCCATATAGTCGAGATAATCCTCGAGATTGGACCAGCCGTCCCCGTCGGCATCGGCGTTGGCGTCCGAGAAATCTCCCGAAGCCGAGTTGGCCGATGTTCCGACAATCTCTTCCCACCAGTCGGGCAGACCGTCCCTGTCGGTATCGAAGTCGGCGGGACGTGTTTCCTCAATGTAGAAAGCGTAGGTCTCGATGCTGTCGGAGTCGGCTGCTTTGTCGGGCATTCCGGCCAGCTTCGTGTAGGAGCCGCGATAGGTGGACGTACCGGTCAGCGTTTCCCGCACCACGCGTTGGTCATGATTGTCGAACACAGGCATTGTGCAGCCCACGTCGCTCATCACACTCTTGTAGGCATCGGCGGCAGATTCCACTTCAGCCTGCGAGTCGAACCAGGGTTCTGTTACCCACACGTCCCAGTCGAGTTTCTGTCCGCCGGAAAGGGTGTATTTGCGGCCCTGTGCATCGTTGTCCCCTTTGTAGGCGATTGTTCCGTTACGGTTGGCCTTTATATTATTATGGTAATAATAGGCCTGATATCCCTTGCCGCCACCTTCCAGCTGGGCATTGAGCATGAAGTCAATATCCGTTGCCGGTCCGAGTTTGTAGTAGTTGCCCACAAAATTCACCTCCTTGGCACCGCCGTCGGTGGCACGGTGTCCGTAGTTATAGACCACCGTGTTGAAGATATCCATCCGTCCGGCATAATAGCCGTCGCCGTCCAGTCCGCCAGCCAGCGACCAGTTGCGGCCGTAGCAGTGGGCCAGCAGGTTGTGGTGAAGCGAACCTACGTCGCCGCCCACCGAACCGGCATAGCCGTGTTGGGTTCCGTAGCTGTAGTTCTCGTGTCCCGCAGCATTGAGGGCCTCGGAGATAAGCGTGCGCTGCAGCGTGATGTTCTGGGCCCCGCGTGAAGAGAAAGCCTCGTCGATGGTCCACGCGATGGACGCATGATCCAGAATCGAGAAGTTCGCGCCGGCCATGCCTATGCCGTCGAAAGTCTTGCCACCGCCCAGACGCATGCGCACATGACGCCACTGCGACTCGGAACCGATACCGAGCGGGGCTGCCTTGAAACAGATACCGTTGCCGGGTGCCGTCTGACCGGCCACAGTCACATATTTGCCAACCTGAGTGAGGCGCGACTTGAGTTCTATCACGCCGGAAACGTCAAACACAATGGTGCGGGGACCGATGTCGTTGGTGAGCGCCTCACGGAACGAACCCTCGCCGGCATCGTTCAGGTTAGTGACATGCACCACCTTGCCGCCGCGTCCGCCCAGGGCATAGCGTCCGTAACCCTCTGCCCCGCGGAATGCATCGCGGCGGGGACGGAAACGCCAGACGGGACTCTCGACGGTGCCGCCGTCAGCGTCATGCTGAACGACACACCAGTAGCAGTCGGCGAACGAGTGAAACGTTCCCTTCACCAGACAAGAGGTGTCGGTGCCCTGCCAGACGGGAGCAATACCGAGAGCGGCCACCTCGGTGGAGTCAGCACCCACATAGAGGTCGAAGTTCGCATTGGCTGCTGTGGGTGACCAGGCAAACAGTGCCTCTCCCCCGTCGCAGTTGTAGTGGAGGTCGTTGTCGGAGGGAAGAACGGCCTTGGGCTGCTGGGCAGCATTGCCCACACCTATCTCCAGGGCATTGAGGAACACTCGGTTGTAGAGGCCGTTCGATTTGTTCTCAACCGGCACATAGCCGCTGACTGGAGATAAACGGATAACGGTGGTCTGGTCGGCGGATGTGATGGTCATCTCGTAGAACAGGCAGGTGCCCTCATCGTTGGTAGCTACACGACACGTGGGTTTCACGTCTGCATAGACCTTCTCTCCGTTCAAGTAGGCATCGAAGGTAGGGAACTCGAAGGCGTCGCCGTTCTCCCACGAATTGTTGTAGGTCTGTATGCCGTAGGAGCCGGGCTCCAGGCCTGAGATTTCCACCTCAATAGCAATGCCCTCATTGTCGGTGGTCACGCCGTCGTTCACCAGTTTGCCGGGTTTGTTCTGTGTTCCGTTTTTGTACCAGTTTGACATCAGATTGGAGCCGTCGCCTGTACGGACTGTAATGGTTACTCCGTCGATGGTTTTCGTGTCGGAAGGTACAGAACCGATGTTCCAGGGCATGTAGTTCACCTCATTGCACTGTGACTCATTGGTTCCGGGACGGTTGAAGTCGATTTTGATGGCTGCATTCAGACTCGCTACAAGCAAGAGTCCTGTCAGCAGCAAAAGGTAACGTTTCATTGTCTTTGTATGTTATTATTGATGTTATTGATATGATTCTTGGATACTGAATTTGTATTTGATTTTGCAGAAAAGATACAGGATGAGCAGTTCTGCCGTCTGTGAAAGAAGGATGGCAATGCCCGTACCTTCCAATCCGCCCAGTTCGTAACCGATGACGACACACCCTCCAAGCATGGCCCATGACAGCGATTCCAACAGCAGGTAGTGGAATGATTTGCCCAATGCAAGGGGAAGGAAACAGAGCGGAAGCGCCAGCGCCCGCGGCAGCACTGAAAGCATCGCCCAGCGTGCCATCGGGATGACCGACACGAATGCGTCGCTGAAGAGCAGCGGCAACAGCCAGGGAACCACCATCTCGAAAAGAACAACAACGGCAAGGGCGAAGAGCAGTTGTACTCGGGCCTGCCGCCGAATGAGGATATTCCTTTCCCTCACATTCTGATTCACCGTTGCCAACCTGGGATAGAAATCGGCATTGACCGCCGTGAATATCATGCCCGTATAGGAAATGCTCAGTTGGAAACCAGCACGGTAGAGACCAAGGACGGAAAGCGTCGCAAAGGTTGTGAAATACGACTGGATGGCGAGTTCCACACCCGAACTGAAGATGCCGGCTGCAATAAAGGCAATGCCAAGCATGATTGTAGGTTTGAGGGCTTCGAAAAGTTGACGGAGCGTCTCGTTTCTCACCAGCCGGTAGGGCTCCGTCCGGTGGCCGAACCACAGGCTCTGACTCATGTTAACCAGTTGTGATACAACCAGGGCCCAGATGATACCGTCCATTCGCCAAAAATAGTAGAACGGTGCCGGAATCAGCACGGAACAGAGTGCAAGGATGGCTGTCGAGAGGGCTATCCGCCGGGTCTGGCGGCAGGCTTTCATGACGGCCATCTCGATGCCATAGACGATGGTGGCGAGAACGATGAAGGCTATCAGCGCAAAATGGAGCGCCCCGTCGAAGTCGTTGATTCTGGCATACAGCGGGGCTGCAACGGCTGTAATGGCCGCTCCTGCTACGGCTGTCCAGAGGCCCATGGTACGTAGGCGGGCAATGCTCTCCGAGAGCTGTGTCCTGTCTCCCGAAGCATACGCCTCGGAAAGGGTCTTCACTCCGCTTGTCGCAAGTCCCAGGCTGCTCAGGTTGGAAAAGAACGTTGCAAGTGTCCAGTACAGATAACTCAGTCCGATGCCGGCCGTCCCTATCCACAACGCGACAAACTTGTTGCGAATCAGGTTGCCCAGCACCGAAAGGGCCTCGACACCCCCGAAGACGGTGATGTTCTTGGCAATGGATCTATAGCTGGAGTCGCTTGCCATCAGAACCGGTTGATGACCTCAATCACCTTCGTCACTTCCGCTTCGCTCATGCATTGATTGCAGGGAATCGAAAGCTCCTCATGCGCTATCTTCACCGTGACGGGAAGATGGAGCTCCTGCAGTTCGCGATAGGCGCCCTGCCGGTGGGGTGGTATGGGATAGTGGATCTGGGTCATGATACCCTCTCCACGCAGATAATCCTGAAGGGCATCCCTTTGCGGACAAAGCACCGGGAAGATGTGCCAAACCGAATCTGTACGGCACACGGGCAGGGTGATCCTGTCGTTTTTAATCTCACGCAGGTAGCGTTCGGCTATCGCTTTGCGTCTGCGGTTCACGCGGTCCAGATCGTCCAGTTTCACTCGCAGACAGGCGGCCTGCATCTCATCCATACGGCAGTTTTCGCCTTTGAAGATATGCACATACTTGCGCGAAGCCCCGTAGTTGGCCAGCTGCTGCACGGTGACGGCAAGGCTTTCGTCGTCGGTACATACGGCTCCGGCATCGCCCAGGGCTCCCAGATTCTTGCTGGGATAGAACGAGAAGGCGCCTGCATCGCCTATCGAGCCGGATTTCCTCACGCTGCCGTCCTTCATCTTCAGCACCGAGCCGTGGCTCTGGGCGGCATCTTCCAGCACCTTCAGGTTATATTCCCTGGCCACCGCCATGATCTCCTCCATCTCGCAGGTCTGGCCGTACAGATGGACGGGCAATATGGCTTTGGTCTTCGGGGTGATCGCCTTGCGGACGCCTTCAGCCGTGAGCAGATACGTCTCGGAATCGGGCTCCGCAAAGACCGGTGTCAGACGGGCATCCGACACTGCCAGAATCGACGCGATATAGGTATTGGCCGGCACGATGACTTCGTCGCCGGGTTTCATGAGGCCGAGTTCAATCCAGGCTTCCAACACCAGCCGCAGGGCATCCAGGCCGTTGCTCACAGGCACACAATAGCGCGTGTTGACATAAAACTTCCAGTCGCGGGACCACTGCTCGACTTCTTGGCCGAATAGGTACCAGCCGGAATCAACCACGCCGGTCAGCGCCTGTTTGAGTTTTTCCTCATAGGGCGCATTCACCTGTTTTAAGTCTAAATACTGTATCATTTCAAATCGATTTTAAAAATTCTGTAAACCATTCCCCGGGCGGCAAAGCCCTCCTTCTGGGCGATGAGCGTTTCGTTGAGAATGTGTCCGCCCTCTTCGTTCGATGTGCCGAAATCGAAATACCGGAACCCTTCTTCCCTGCAGAACCCGATGACGGCGCGGTAGAGCAAATCCTGGGCTCCGTCGGCTTTGCCCCGGGGTGTGGCATGTGTATATTGGGCATGTACTGCCTGTGGCGTGAAATAGAGCACACTGCAGGCTTCAATCTCTCCGTCCCGCGCTGCCGCAAAACAGCGGATATTCTCGGGAAACCTCGCCTTGAGCAGTTTGATTTCCTGCAGGGTATGGGCTGGTTTGGCCTGATAACGCTCCCGCAGATTCTCCTCCACGATGTGCCAGCAACGCTCTACATTCTGAATCTCTGTCACTTCGTAGTTCAAGGCTCCGGCTTTCTGCCATCCGCGGCGGCGACGTCGTTCCACCTTTGGTACAATGCGGCTCTGCAAATCGATGACAGCACTCATATTGCAGGCATCCACTACGGCTCCGTTGCGCCACAGGGCATAATCGTCCTCCTGAGCTGGATACAGATGATAGCACGATGGCACCTGGCGGTAGTAGCATGTTTTGAAGCCTGCTCCTTTTAAATATATAAGGAGAGATTCCATCATGTGCAAAACCGTTTCGGCCCTCACATCCAACGACAGAACGAGTCCGCCGTACGACAGTCCGCGGTGAGACCAATAGACGTCCCCGTCCTCATTGCCGGGCAACAGGGCCAACAGCCGTTCTTTGTCGTCCAGAACCATCAGCGAGTGGTCTCTGTAGCGGTCGCTGTGATAGTCCATGTATCCGCGCTGGAAGAGAAACGTTCCGTTCTTGGACGTCCTCACAAACGCGTCCCAACGTTCCGAATCTGCCGGTGTGTAACGTACGATTCTCATCCCTGATGCCGTTTATAGTCCAGAAATTCCGGCCACGAACTGATGTAATCCTCCTTCGAGAAATATTCCGAAGTCAGCACCAGGGCGACCGAGGCCGACGCAAAGTCATGCAGGTGGCACCAGATGCCGGGCGGAACGAGCAGCATCCTGTAGGGACGGTCCAGCCGGAAGGTACGGGTTTTCTCTCCGTCATCGACCACCACCTCGAAACT
>CAJOOX010000087.1 GCA_905236195.1 uncultured Bacteroidales bacterium | reverse complement strand
TGCTCTGGGTGGCAGTACGTTCTTCACGAGCCTCCACTTCGAGCGTCTTGGCTTCATAGCGGGAATTGTATTTTCCGGAGGGAAGGAAGCCGGCCAGGGCATCGCGGAATGCAATATCCTGCACTTTGGGCATCCAGTTCTCAGGGTTGTCAGAGAAAACTCTTTCCAACGTCACCTTGGCAGCATCCGCATCACTCATCTCATGCGTCCAGGCCTCACGCATCGAGCGGTCGGCCGATGGTCCTGTACATTTATATTCATAATACCGGGAAGTTTTCTCACGGTCGGGGTCGCCCCAATTGTGCCAGCCTTTGGGAGAGATGCCTTCACCCAAATAGCATTCTTTCAGCAGGACATAGGCCCAATTTCTCCAGGGCCGGCCCAGATACTCGTTTCGGACGGACGGATCGCAGGAGAAACGGCATCTGTTGAACACATAGCCGTAAGGATGGTTCGCGGGGGTAGAAGCCGCAGTGAAATAGCCCTGAGTGATCGCGTGGATGTCGCATTCTTCGAACCAAACCGTAGCAGGACCGAAGATAAAGTCCACAGTGCCTTCAATATAGCAGTGCCAGAATAGCTGGCGTGAATCGCCATTACCGTTGAATACTGTATCCTGGAAACCCAGCAGTTTGCAGTTGCGGAATACTGTGCGGTCGCCCTCGATATGAACGGCCACAGCCTGTGCCACGCCCGCTTTGTTCTGGCGGTCGTTGTTCCAGTTGGGATTCCAATAGGTCATGGCATCATTGACAACGGTCATATTCTCACACTCGAACGCGGGTCCGTCAACCAATAAGGTGTAGCTCCGGAAGGTACCTATTTTCTGATTCCGTTGGTTTCCGACATCGTCCAATTCTGACATCAGCGTATCAACGGTGTTGCCATGATCGTGCCAAATGAGGATTGTGCTGTCGCGGTCTTCACCGATGAGCGCCACGTTCTCCTTGTTGGCCGGAATGACGACTTTCTCTTCGTAGATACCCTTTTTGACCAGGATTCTCTGACGCCCCTCGGGTTTGTAGTCGCGGACGGCACGTACTGCATCCTGGATGCGTGTGAAATCACCTGACCCGTCTTTGGCTACCACGAAGTCGTAAATTCGGGCCTGCATCTGAACGGGGCATAGCAGAAGAAAAAGAACAAGAAATTGAAGATAAAGCTTCATATATATTTTATATTTAGTTATTTTATATTTTATATTTTATATTGAAATTACTGTATCGGATCAGGACGGGATACTTATTTTGTATATAGTTATTTTATGTCAGATTGAAATTTCCGACTATATATTTAAAAAGGAGTGGCTTAACTAGGGATTACGGGACCTGCGCTGGAATCTTCTATGCTATTTCCCAATGTGATATTCTGACAGGTGTTGACCCAATCTTCGACCAGCGGATGAGATACGCGCACGTAATTTTCGGTAAACCCATGCATCGGTTTTCCGGGAGATGGCTGTTCCCAAAGCACCCGGCGGGATGCGCCGAATTGAGAGGCATAAAAAGCACGGAGTTTCTCTTCGCTCAAGGCTACGAGTCTGGCGGTACGTTCGTGGCGTTCGGGCACAGGAACCACGTTTTTTATTTCAAGGGCTTTTGTGTTCGAACGTTCGCTATAGGTGAAGGGATGCAGTTGCGAGACGGGCAATGACTGAAGGAATTCGTAACTCTGTTCAAAGAGCTGTGCCGTTTCCCCCCTCATTCCGGCCATCACATCCACACCGATGAAAGCGTGGGGAAGGAGTTTCTTGATGAGTTCAATCTTCTGGCGGAAGAGCCCTGTGTCATAGCGGCGTCGCATCAGTTTCAGGACTTCGTTGCTTCCCGCCTGCAGGGGAATATGGAAGTGGGGCGCAAACCGCTGACTATCGCAGGCTACCCAACGGATGAGTTCATCGGTGAGCAAGTTGGGCTCGCAGGAAGAAATCCGGTAACGTTCGATACCTTCGACGCGGTCGAGCGCTTTACAGAGGTCGAAGAAATTCTCTCCGGTGGAGTGTCCGAAGTCTCCGATATTGACACCAGTGAGCACAATTTCCTTACCGCCGGCCTGTACGACCCCTTCCGCCATGCGAACCAGCGAGGCGATGTCGGGATTACGCGATTTGCCGCGAGCCAGAGGAATGGTACAGTAGGTGCAGAAATAGTTGCATCCGTCTTGGACTTTCAGGAAATGACGCGTTCTGTCGTCGGCCGAAACGGAACCGTGAAAAGTCTGAATGTCTTTATATTGAGTAGTGAGTATCTCGGCTTTCGTTTTTTTTCCCAACTCGCCCAGCACGCCTATCAGATTCTCGCCTTTGTATTCCTGTCCGACGATGACATCGACGCCTTCGATATCAGCAATTTCCCGTGGTTCAATTTGGGCATAGCATCCGGTAACCACGACAAATGCATAAGGGTTTTCACGAATCAGTTTGCGAATCTGCTGGCGACACTTGGCCGTCGCCTGTTCCGTCACGGCGCATGTATTTACGATGACGAGATCGGCCCCGGCACCTTTATCTGCACGATGGAATCCCATCTGTCGCAGCCTCCACGCCAGAGTTGATGACTCGGCAAAGTTCAATTTGCAGCCTAATGTGTAGTAACTAACGCTTTTGTTCTGATAATTCATAAGGATAAAGCATTAGAAGATGTTAGGCTCAACGAACAGGCTGTGACCGGCAAACCCGTCAAAATCAGACAGACGGATACCGTCGATAATATGGAGAAGTTGAATTTGGGAAGTATCGTGGGTTTCGTGAATCGGAACGGGGAGGTATTCGCCGATATGGGGAGAAACCAGCAGCCAATAGTCTCGCAGTCGGGTCTGCGGCTTAATAGCGAGAGAGACAGGTGCCTTTTTGCGGCTTTCATCCATCCATGTCATAAATCCGCCCTTGAACCGATACTTCTGATCGATACGTTCCACAATCGACTTCTGGAGCACCTGGGGGAGGTATCCGTCCGACATGCGCTGCTCCAGATAATTATCGACTCTCGTTGTCAGAAGATTCCGAACCATTGTCATAAGGGTATCGTCGTCATTGCCCTGCGCGATGTGCTTATAAGCAGGAAGAAGGATTTCCTGATAAGTGCGGAGCATGTGTTCAGCATCATCGTCAATGGCCCGGGCAGCCTTTTCGGTTTCTTCAATAGAGAAAACACCGGAGTCGGAACTTGGACGGGTATTATTGAGCGTTTGTTGAATGCCAGACAAAGCATCGGCAAAACGCAGACGCAGGGCTTCGAACGGATCTACCAAAGAAGAAACCTGGGGGATGAGTTCATTCAGCAGTTTGATGGCAAAGTCATAACCGGGAATCCAAGTGCGCTGAATCTCATAGTCACGCAGCGTATCATAGAAAATATTCAAAGTCCGCATATCCTTGCCTCCGAAACGAGAGAAAAAACCGCGTTCGCTCCAGCGGTTCTCCAATTCGTGGATGTGGCGTTTGATGACCGGAATTTTAGCAGCGGTGCGGTCTCTTTCGGTCTGAAGCGTGAGCACACGCTGCTGGAGCACATTGGTTATGGCCCGAACAATATTCTTGAGAGTATAGGGCGTAAAGGAATAGGAAGAAACGGTGCGAAGGAGCTCGCTCCTGATGATTTCCAGCAGAGCCATTGTGTAGGCTTCCGTCTTTTTCATCTGGAGCGAGAAGAAAAAGTCAGTGCCCAATCCACGGAATTTTCCCTGATAGAGCAGTTCGGCACGCTTCTGGATTTTAGAGAACCAATCGTCGCGCGGAATTTCATTCAGCTCAGCGGCAGATATTCGTAATTCCTGTTCCCAATACTGATCGGCAGGGGTCCAATGGTAGTTGCCGTCGTCTCCCAGAACGAGAAAAGAATCTTCCTGCAAGCAAATCCTCGACGGGGCAAGGGGAATGAGGGAGAGAATGCGCTGCGCCTCGGCATTTACCTTTTCCATAGGGGTGGGATTCACTTCAGGCAAGTGCCGCCTTAAAACAGCCGACAAGTAGGACTGATGCAAATAGGCTCGGATTTCCGCCTCGGGGTAAGTCTCTCCGATTGCGTTAAAAGAGCCGAAAACGGGGAGAAAGGGACTGTCGTTGTCGGCAACGGCGGGTTCAGGCGTATTTTTCGGTTTTAATTCCACTTTATCATCGATGCGTGTGAAGGCATATAAGTAGCGTGCCAGCTGTGCATACGTATCATCGTGGAAGAGAAAAACGGTACGAATGAAATTGCCATTGGGGAAATCGGCAATTGCATTGTTGAGCTTCCCGAGATTGCGGAGCAATTTGCGGCTCTCAAGGGACGTGCAGTCAGACAGCGGTTTGGTGAGGGCATAACCATAGATAGGGTAGGTGTGGCCAGCATCTATGGCAAAGAGCTGTCGTATCTTGCGGGCAATGAGTACGATTTCGTTGGCGTCATCTTCTTCGATCAGCGGTTTCGTGATGTGAAACGTAAGATCCTCGTCCCGGTGTTTGCCGAGCAGTTCCTTCACTTCATGGAGAAACTTGCGTTCGTCAATCGTATGATTCTCGAACATCAGCGCAGCGCGCCGGTTTGTCAAAGACTCCGTGGCAAAATACCGGTACACAGGGTTTTCCAGACGAGAATCATTATAGTTCAGGAAGATAATGACGTGTTTCATTTTTTGGCCATCATTTCAATGTAGCATTTGCGGCAGAGCGGTTCGTATTCATGCATCTCGCCCAGGAGAATCTGCCGGTCGCCCGATACTGTCCGATAGGAATAATTGGCCAGGTTACCACAACGCACACAGACGGCGCGCGTTTTATAAACATCGTCGGCAATGGCCAGAAGCTGAGGCATGGGCCCGAAAGGATTACCCAGATAGTCCATATCCAAACCGGCCACAATGACACGTCGGCCCTGATTTGCCAACTGGTTGCAAACATCGACGAGTCCGTTGTCAAAAAACTGAGCCTCATCGATACCTATAACGTCAGCGTCGCCGGCTAACAGCAATATGGAGGAAGAATTCTCGACGGGAGTTGAACTCAACGCTTTCCTGTCATGGGAAACCACATCAGTTTCGCTGTATCGCACATCGACGGTTGGCTTGAACAGCTCGATTTTCTGTCGGGCAATGGTTGCTCTCTTTATACGTCGAATCAGTTCTTCGGTTTTGCCGGAGAACATCGATCCGCAAATAACTTCTATGCTGCCTGTTTTATCCATTATTTATCGTGGATTGCATTGATAACATTAACAATATAATCGCCCACCTTTTCGCATTCGCTGATCATATCCATGTAGTAGGTGCGCTGTTGATAGTTCTGGTCGTCGAGAGTCCGTTCTTCAAAAATACTGTTTCGTATCTGAGAGCGGAAATTGTTGATTTCGTCCTCGTTGTTGTAGGCAATATCGAGGGAACGCTGTGACCTGTCGTCATTGGAGACGACTTTGAGCATGTGGACCAGTGCGGCATCGGTGAGGGACATCATTTTGGTGAGGTCGATATTCTGGGACTGATTGAGCAGTACCCGCTGGTCGCTTTTTGCCTTGAGGGTGATAGCCATGTGGTAAATGGAATCTGCGATGCTTTCCAGTTCGTCAACCATTTTGAACAGACGATGGGCCTCCAATTCGCCTTCCTGGGAAAGGCCTTTGCCGGAAACCTGATTGAGGAAGCCGGCAATTTCCATTTCAGCCTCGTCGCTCTTGTTCTCGAGTCCTTTCACCTTTTCGAAGAGTTCCAACTGTCTTTCCGACCCGAGCGGTTCAGCCATCATCGAACGAATGTGGCCGAACATTTTATAGGTTTCTTCGGCATAGTTCGACACCTCCTTCTTGGCGGGCAGAATGCTTAATTCGCCGGTGGCAGCAATACCGCCTTTAGTAATGAATTTGAGCGTAAAGGCTTCGTCTTGGGATTTCTTCTCAGGCATGATTTTGGAAACCAGTTTTACGAAAGCACCCGTAAGCCAAATCATCACCATCAGATTGATTGTTGCCATAAGGGTATGGAACATGGCGACACCCATGTCAGCAGTAAATGATCCAAAGGTCCACTCGGTAACAATTTTCACCAAATCACAGAACGGATAGAACAGAGCCAAAGCCCAAATCGATCCGAACACGTTGAAGAGCAGGTGGCCCATGGCAGCCCGTTTGGCCATGGTGTTGGCTGAGAGAGCCGCCAGAACCGGAGTAATACAAGTTCCGATATGAGCACCGATGACCATGGCACAGGCCAGTTCGAAAGGAATCCATTCGCGGCCGACCATTATAAGCGCGATGGCAAAAGTGGCGCTGGAAGCCTGTACGACCATCGTGAGAATCATGCCGATAAGCGCAAAGAACAGCGCACTCAGGAATCCCATCTCGCTGTATTGTTGAAGAACTGCAAAAATCTCAGGATTTGCTTTGAGGTCAGGCACACTGTGATTCAAGCTGTCCAATCCCAGGAACAACAACGCAAAACCTATGATAAATTCGCCCCATGAACGCCGTTTGTTGCTTGTGGAGTTGAAGAACGGAATCGAGAAAGCGATGAGCGGGATGACCAGGGCTGCAATGTTGAATTTGAACCCGAAGAGGGCTATGATCCATGCGGTAAGCGTTGTTCCCACATTGGCACCGAAAATCACAGCCATACTCTGTTCGAGTGTAATCAAACCGGCATTGACAAACGAAACGACCATTACTGTTGTAGCAGAAGAACTTTGCACAAGAACCGTGACGAGAATGCCCGTCAGGAGTCCGGCAAAGCGATTGCTCGTCATTGCGGCCAATACTCTTCGCAGACTGTCGCCTGCTATCTTTTGGAGTCCTTCGGACATCAGTTTCATTCCATAGAGGAAGAGTCCGACAGAACCGACAAGCGTAAGGAAGTCAATCCAACCGTAGTTCATGATTTGGTGTTTATAAATTTAACGGTGCGAATATAATCAGAATTTTTGACATTTTGAATGCAGCGGGCTGTTTTTTGAATTAAAACAGTTAATTTTTTATTCTAAATGACGGGATTTTTAGAGAACAGACTGATTTTATCTTTGTAAGTGCGTCCGACGGGAATCTTTTTATTGCCGCGAAGTACGATTTCTTTTGGGGAAACAGTCTGGATGTAGTGCAGGTTGACAATAAATGATCGATGGACACGCACGAAGTCTGTGTCGGGCAGCAAGCTTTCGAAAGCCGAGAGTGTACCGGAAACCAGCACCGGTTTTAAATTGGGACGGATGAATTGAACATAATCGCCCCGGGCCTCAAGACAGGCTACCTCCGACAAATCAACAGGCATCGTGAGACCCTGGCTCTTCAGTTGCAGGATGTTCTGCGGATGCGCTTTGTCCAACGACTGCAGTCGCAATGCTTCACGAACCCGAGAGAGTGCCATGTTCAGGCGTTCGCGCGAGTAAGGCTTGAGCAGATAATCCGTTACGTTCAAAGTCCAGGAGGGCAAAGCGTATTGTTCCCATGCCGTCGTTACGATGATGGGAAGTCTGTAGGGGAGACGTTCCAGGACCTCGATGCCTGTCATGCCCGGCATCTGGATGTCTGTAATCAGACAGTCCGGCCGGTCGTGTTCGTCCAACAGGGCAGCGAGCATTGAGACACCATCGGAAAATTCGCGTTCCACAGTGATATCATCGGCCTGCCCGAGAAAAAGATTGAGCTTCTGTAATGCTAACGGCTCATCATCTGCTATCCAGACATTCATACACTTTCTTTAGGATTAGGGAAGGCTGGATACCGGTCAAACAATGGTAATCATTATAGCGGCAAGGCTTGTTCCCGTAGATTGAACAGGGCCGGCAGGGGAGATCGTTGAGCTGCACTATCTGCATTTCGCTTTGACCATAGCCCAGGAAGCCGGCGTACGGGTGAGTGGCGCCCCACACAGAAATGACCGGTGTTTCCATCAGAGAGGCGAGATGCATATTGAAACTGTCCATGGATATCACGCAGCGCAGGTCTTTCATGCGCAGCATATCTTCGGCAATAGAACCTTTGCCCGCCAAGTTAATCACGCGTTCGCTGATTTCGAGCTGAGCCAATTCCTCACGTTCGTTCTTGCCGCCGAAAAGGAAAATGCGGATGTTTTCGTTCTTGGCCAACAGTCCCTTAATCACCTCAGCCATCAGAGGGACCGGATATACTTTGCCCGCATGCTGGGCAAACGGAGCGATTCCGATATCGGTAAATGTCGGGTCGTAGTCATGGGAGAGCGGGCAATGGTAGTCCAGGGGAAATCCGGCTATGCCCAGGCGCAGGAACACATCCCGGTATCGTTCGAATCCGGAAGTCAGTTGCCGGAGTCCTGTATGCGATACCAACGCTTTTTTTTCGCGTCTGCCTTTGTGAATACGGGCGGTGGGTATGCCGTTCAGAAAAAACCTGAATCTCAAATACTGAGACCGCAGCACGTCGTGCAGGTCCGCCACCACGTCATAATGCTCCTCGCGAAGTTCTCCATAGAGACGGTTCAGTCCTGAAACGCCTTCATAGTCGCGCTTTACGTTCACTGCTTTGACATGTATTCCCAGCTGCAACGTTTCAGCCATCTGAGCAGCGGCAGGGGACGAAAGCAAAGTGATATCCCACGAGGGGTTGGCACGCTTCAGACTTTCGAGCACCGGAAGCGTCATGGCTACATCGCCGAGAGCAGAGAGACGTATGGCAAGCAGTTTCATTTGTTGGCGTATAGCACAGGATTGAGAGCCGGGTCGTTATACATTTTCATCTGACGATAGACTTTCATGTATTTCCGACCGGCAGCAATGTCGTCCAGCAACTGGGCAATGGCAGTCGTAAGATCTTCTCGCTGGGTAAGGAGAACGTCAAGTTTGGCGCGGCATTTGGCAATCTGTTCGGGAGTGGAATCCGTACGGTCAACCTCGACCTGCATGTGATAGATTTTGAGGTAGAGGATGGACAGCCGGTCTATAGCCCAAGCCGGAGATTCCGTATTGATGGTCGCATCTTTCCGGACAGCTACATCCTTATAGGTTTCCAGGAAGTAAGAGTCAATCATTTCAACGAGATCCGTCCGGTCCTGATTGCTTTTGTCGATGCGGCGCTTGAGCGTCAGCGCAGCGACAGGATCAATCTGGGGATCACGGATAATGTCCTCAAAATGCCACTGGACTGTATCAATCCAGTTTTTGAGGTAAAGACGGTTCTCTATTGTCCCCTCCGGATAGGGGTTCTGAATCAGAGTATCGACATTGTCAGTCACATGATAGTTTCGGATAGCCTCTGTGAAGATTTTGTCACATTTGTTTAAAAATGTATTGCTCATAACTGAAAAAAATTTTGCAAAAATACAAATATTATTTGACATACCCAAATAAATTGGGATTTTTTAACGTTAGTTGATTCTTTCTACGTTTTTTACCCCTTTCACGTTGCTGATTTTTTTGATGAGGGACTTGAGCGAAGTCACGTCATTGACGAGTACGGTCAGGTGGCCTTGGAAAAGACCGTCCTGTGTGTCGATATTGATGGAACGCAACAGAGTGTCCTTCTCTTTATTGATCAGCGAGGTGATGTTGGAAACGATTCCTATATCGTCGTGTCCAACCACGTGGAGTGTAATGCTGTATTGGGATCCGCTCTTTCCGCTCCATTTCGCCTTAACGATACGATAGGGATAGCGGTCTTGCAGATGCCGGATGTTCACACAGTCGGAACGGTGAATCCGGATGCCGCCGGTGATGGAAACGAACCCGACCACATCGTCGCCGTAAATGGGATGGCAGCAGCCTGCCAGTTTGTAATCGAGCCCGTGCAGGCCTTTGTCGATGATGAGGACATCCTCAGTCCCCTTGTTGCGGAGTGATTCGCCATTCGCGAATTCGAGATTGAAATCTTCGGCGCTATGGGAATGCAGTTCGATTTCCGGCGACGGAGCCTGTAATGCGTCATAGGCTTTCAGCACATCGTCGACTGAAATTTCTCCGACCGAGAGGGCATGAAAAAATGCCGTCTGGTTTTTGTATCCCATTTTGACGATGAGACGAGCCTCGTCGGCCTCAGAAATCTCGATTTTACGGTTTTTGAACCGGCGATGAAGCATCTCGCGGCCTACCAGAGCCTCGCGGTTTTCAATTTCCTTGACCGTCTGTTTGATGCGGATACGTGCCTTGGAAGTCACGACAATGTTGAGCCAGTCCAGCTTGGGTGTCTGAGTGTTGGATGTCAAGACTTCGACCGTGTCGCCCGAATGGAGGACATAATTGATTTTGACGTTTTTATTGCCTACACGAGCACCTACGCAAGTGGCTCCTAGTTTAGAATGAATGGCAAACGCAAAATCCAGAATTGTGGCTCCCTTGGGCAGCCGATGGACGTCTCCCGTAGGAGTGAATACAAAGATTTCTTCCTGATAGAGCCCCATCGAGAAGTGTCTCATCAGTTCGTCGGGAGATGCATTCTGTTCCAGGATTTCGCGAATGGACGCCATCACCTGATCTACCGTTCCCTGCGACTTGATTCCTTTGTATTTCCAATGAGCGGCCAGACCCTTTTCGGCGACTTCATCCATCCGTTTGGTTCTGATTTGAACCTCTACCCACCGGTTTTCGGGACCTTTCACTGTGATGTGCAGACTTTCATAACCATTGCTCTTGGGGATGTCGATCCAGTCTTTCAGACGCTTGGGATTGGGTGCGTACATATCCGTTACCAGGGAATAAACCTGCCAGCACAACGCTTTTTCCTTCGTCCGGTCGTCGGGCGCATCAATTATGATACGGATGGCAAACAGATCGTAAATACGGTCAAGGGTAGTGTTCTGAACTTTCAGTTTGTGCCAGATGGACGAGATGCTCTTGGTGCGTCCTTTGATTGAAAAGGGAACAGCCACCACTTCTTTCAGTCTTGTCTCAAGCGGGGCGATAAAAGCCCGGATATAAGCTTCGCGTTCAGCTTTCGTATTGCTCAAATCGCTTGCAATCTGGTCGTAGATATCCCTGTGCTCATATTTGACCGCCATATCTTCCAGTTCGCTCTTGATGGTGTAGAGACCCAATCTGTGGGACATGGGTGTATAGAGTAACTGACACTCTTCCGTCACCTGATGCCGGTATTCGATGTCGGGGTGATGATTGAGCAATTTCATCACGGAATAACGGTCGGCAATCAGGCAGATAATGACCCGGAAGTCCTCAGCCATCGACAAAAGCAGTTTGCGGAAATTTTCGTCTTTGATGCTGTCGTGCTGTACATACAGATTCTTCACCTTGGCCATACATTCCACCAAGTGGGCTGTCTCATCGCCAAAACTGGCTTTCACTTCGTCCCGTGTAATGTTTCCGCATTCGAGTAGCGGAGACAGAAGAAGGGTTAGAATGGAGGGTTGCCTTAAACCTATTTTATTATATATAGTCCAGACAGAATACAGAACGACAAGCATGGGGGAGAGGTTGTGGCTGTCGCGACGGTAAGCACCGGATGCGAGTCCCTTGCGAATGAGACTTGTTGCGTCGTTCCATTCGGAGTCCTTGAACAGGGGTTTAATCTCCCGATAGATATTGCGCACAATATCCGACAGGAGCAGACGCTCTTCATCATTCCAATCATTGAAGTCGAAAGTTTTCATATCTTGATGGGTAATTTTTCACATTTTTACCTTGCAAAGATAAGTAAAAACATGTAAAACACAATTTTTGTGGGGGCAAAATGTCATTTTTTTTCAAAGAAAGTTGGATATTTCAAAAAAAAACGCTACTTTTGACGCAAAATTTATTATAAACCAATAAGCAAATTAATAAAAATGTTTACAAAACACGATTTGGAAACACTTGCCAAAAAGGGTATCAGTGTAGAAAAGGCAGAGTCACAAATGGCGTCTTTTGCCAAAGGTTTCCCCTATCTTAATCTTAAGAGTGCAGCCTCGCTTGATTATGGTATTATGGCTATCGATGAAGACAAAGCTTCCTATTATCAGGATCTTTGGACCAGATATCTTGCAGCGAACAAACAGATTCTCAAGTTCGTTCCTGCCAGCGGCGCCGCCAGCCGTATGTTCAAAAATATGTTTTCTTTTCTGGAGGCCGACTATACGGTTCCCACAACCGACTTCGAGAAGAAGTTCTTCAAGGAAATCCACAACTTTGCCTTCTTCAAGGCATTGGATGAAGTCTGCATGAAGAATGAAGGAAAAGATATCGACAGTCTTGTCGCTGCAGGCAATTATAAACCTGTTGTAGAGAATCTGCTTCTTGCCAAGGGCCTCAATTACGGAGCGCTTCCCAAAGGCCTTCTCCTTTTCCATAAGGCAGCACAAGATGTGCGTACCGCAGTTGAGGAACATTTGGTGGAAGGCGCACTTTATGCTGCCAATGGTGAGGGCAAGGTCAATCTCCACTTTACCGTCTCTCCCGAACATCAGGCTCTCTTCGAATCCCTTATTGCCAATAGAAAGTCTTTGTATGAGAAAAAATACGGAGTGAGCTACAATATTACATTCTCTGTTCAGAAATCTTCGACAGACACCCTCGCCGCCAATCTCGACAACACTCCTTTCCGCGATGATAACGGTGACTTGGTTTTCCGTCCCGGCGGTCACGGAGCTCTCATCGAAAACCTGAATGAACAGGATGCCGATGTGATCTATGTGAAGAACATCGACAACGTTGTTCCGGACAAACTGAAACCCATCACGGTGAAGTACAAACAGATCCTTGGAGGTGTACTTGTCTCTGTTCAGCAGATGATTTTCTCCTATCTGCAGAAACTCGAGTCGGGTCATTACACCCACGAACAGCTTATCGAGATGCTCTATTTCCTCCAGACATCGCTCTGCGTGAAGAATCCCGATACCAAGTTGCTCGAAGACAGCGAACTTGCCATCTACATTAAAACCAAACTGAACCGCCCGTTGCGTGTCTGCGGTATGGTGAAGAATGAAGGTGAGCCCGGTGGCGGTCCTTACATCGCGCAGAGCCAGGACGGTACATTCCAGCCACAGATTCTGGAAAGTGTGCAGATAGATACCGAGAACCCGGCATCCATGGCCATTATGAAGGGTGCTACCCACTTCAATCCCGTAGATTTGGTTTGTGCTGTGCGCGACAAGAACGGCAAGCCTTTCAATCTGTTGAATCATGTAGATCCCCAGACCGGATTCATTTCCTCAAAGTCCAAGAGCGGACGCGAACTGCGCGCTCTCGAGCTTCCCGGCCTTTGGAACGGTGCCATGAGCGACTGGAATACGGTATTCGTTGAAGTCCCTGTTGAGACATTCAACCCGGTAAAGACCGTCAATGACCTTCTCCGTCCTCAACACCAATAAAATATGAATATGAAATTACGCCTCATACTGATGAACTTTCTACAGTTCGCAGTATGGGGGGCATATCTGACCTCGATGGGCCGTTATTTGGCATCGATAGGGCAGGGTGAGACCATCGGCAACTATTATGCCATCCAGGGTATTGTGTCTATTTTCATGCCCGCGCTGATTGGTATTGTTGCCGACCGGTGGATAGAAGCCCAGAAGGTGCTTTCCCTGTGTCATATCCTTGCCGGTGGTTTCATGCTATGGGCAGGATGGTACGGACTGACAGCCGGAGACTCATTCAACGGAGGCACGCTGTTCCTGCTCTACAGTGTTTCCGTAGCATTCTACATGCCCACGCTGGCCATTTCCAACTCGGTTGCCTTTACCGCTCTGAAGAGTGAGGGACTGGACACCGTTACCAACTTCCCTCCGATTCGTGTTTTCGGTACGATAGGATTCATCTGCGCGATGTGGTTCGTGGATTTCACCGGATTCCAGAATACGAGCGACCAGTTCATTGTCTCCGGCATGCTGAGCCTTCTGCTGGCACTCTATTCTCTGCTCTTCATGCCCCATTGCCCCACGGGTCAGGGCGGTTCGAAGTCTTTGGTTGAGTCGTTAGGTTTGAAAGCATTTACTCTGTTCAAAGAGAAACGGATGGCTTTGTTCTTCATTTTCTCTTTCCTCCTGGGTGTGTCGCTTCAGATTACAAACGGTTATGCCAATACTTACATCGGGTCTTTTGAGGCAATCCCGGGTTATGAGGGTCTGTTCTTTGTGAAGCATTCCAACCTGCTGATTTCCCTTTCCCAGATTTCCGAAGCCTTGTGCATCCTCCTGATTCCCTTCTTTTTAAAAAGGTATGGTATTAAGGTTGTAATGCTCATCGCGATGTTCGCCTGGGTGTTCCGCTTCGGATTCTTCGGGTTGGGTGATCCCGGCTCGGGTGTATGGCTCTTTATCCTCTCGTGCATCGTCTATGGTGTGGCTTTCGACTTTTTCAATGTTTCCGGCGGTCTTTTTGTGGATGAGTCCGTCAATCCGTCGATGCGTTCGTCTGCCCAGGGTCTTTTCATGATGATGACCAACGGCCTGGGTTCAACCATAGGTTCGCTGGCTGCTCAGGCGGTTATCAACGCCAATGTCTTCTCCCAGCCTCTGGCGGCACAGGAAGCAGGATGGCGTGCCTCCTGGTATATGTTCGCAGCCTATGCCCTTGTCGTTGCCGTTCTGTTCTGGATTCTGTTCCGTTATAAACATCAGCCGGCCAAGTAAGGAATGATAATATTCTATGCTCCCGATATTCTGACAAACCCGATTCTTCCGGAGGAGGAGTCGGGTCATGTCGTTCGGGTGCTCCGTAAACGGACAGGGGAGGAGATTGTCGTTGTCGATGGACAGGGACATCGCTATACTGCACGTATTATGGATGCGCATCCCAAACATTGCGAAGTCGAGATTCTTTCTGCCGAGACTTTGCCGTTCCGTCCCTATCAGATCTCTCTGGCCGTTGCGCCGACCAAGAATCTCGACCGTATTGAATGGATGCTCGAGAAATGTGTCGAGATGGGATTGGAGCGGTTTACTCCCCTGTTGTGCCGTTTTTCAGAACGCAGGGAACTCAAACTTGAACGTCTCCAGCGCATCGCGGTCTCGGCCATGAAACAGAGTCTCAAGGCGCAGCTGCCCGAACTGAACCCTATGACGGATATCAGAACTTATATCGCGGAGCCTTTCGAGGGACAGAAGTTCATTGCCCATTGTATGTCTGACCATGAACGCAAGCTTCTTTCCCGAGAAATCAAACCCGCAACTCCGGTTCGCATATTGATAGGGCCTGAGGGTGATTTCTCTGACGAAGAAGTTTCTCTGGCACTGGCCAACGGTTATGTCCCGGTGTCTTTAGGCAACGAGCGTCTTCGCACCGAGACGGCATCTCTGGCCGCTGTCCATACGGTTCACGTCATCAACGAACTCCGTTTAGACTGAAAGGACTATAGGATAAAAGGACTATAGACCAAAGACTTTAAAACTCTCCACTACAGAACTGTCTCAAAACTT
>CAJOOX010000086.1 GCA_905236195.1 uncultured Bacteroidales bacterium | reverse complement strand
GCAGACCGTACAGCGCGGTCATGCCGTAGCCAACGGTCTTCCCGTCATCACGGTGAACCGCTGCGGTTTCGAGCCCTCTCCCCTCGCCTCTCGCCCGGAAGACGGCAAGGCCGGCGAGAGCGGCATCCCTTTCTGGGGTCACAGTTTTGTGGCCGGGCCTCAGGGCGAATTCCTGGCCGAAGCCGAAACCGAACCCGAGACGCTCATCGTGGATATCGACCTGAACCATTCCGAACAGGTGCGCCGATGGTGGCCCTTCCTGCGCGACCGCCGCATCGATGCCTACCAGGACCTCTCCCGCCGCTTCCGCGACTGAATAATAATGACCGATTGAGCTCAACCCCGGGATGCTTGCCTCGCTTTGATGGCATAACACCCTCGCATCCAGATTATAAATACAGCCGGCCTGTCATTCAGGTCGGCTGTTTCTGTTCTCATCCATGAAAGATATCTTCCCTCTTACATCTTACATGGCTATTAATTCGCTTTTGTCAACTTCGCATACGCCTCGCCCATCAGCACATGGTCACCGTTGTGTAGAATCTCGATTTCTGTTCCTTTCTGAAAGAGCATGACGATGTCGGAGCCGCCAAAGAGGAAATACCCCATCTCGTCGCCACGGTTCAGTTGCTGTCCTACATGGAGCGACTCTATCCAGTTGCACGAACATATCTGCGACATGCCGATGGGCATCATGGCCACCAGTCCGTAGTCCTCTGTCTCGATGATGGCACATGAACGGGTCTCCACCATCTGGAAACCGATGTTATTGTGGTAGTAGTAGAGTTTTTCCTCATTGTCCCACAATGTATAGCCGCCACCCGCCGCCACGCCGGGGATGAGATGCAGTTCGCGCAGTGTGCCGCTCACGGGAGCATGGTAGCGGTGATAGTCGTTCACGTCGAGAAAGGTGTGGGTCAGCGTTCCTCCGGCAAAGGCATCCTTGTACCCAGAGTCTTCGCCAATCAACTGTGCAATGTCGGAGATCTTCGCCGTTTTGATCTGCACTTCTGCAGGGTACTCCAACTGATTATCGTCACCGATGTGCCAAGTGGATGTCACGTCATCGTCGTATGGAGACTTGGGCCACGAATCGGCTGGCGACACCACGTCGGCATCGGCAATGGGGCGCATGTCGGGCGATGCCAGTCGCCGGGAGAAGAAATCATTGAACGAGTGCCACCGTGTGCCGTCCTCATACCATCCCTTCTGCAGTCCCCAGTCAGGGTCGGTGGCCACTATATTATAATAAGTGTCGTTCCAGCTGTCTTCCGTCGAGAGCCAGTCGCCCCATGAGTCGGCGTAGGTGGTAAGCCACGTGGCAAACGGCTCCACGAACTCCACCGTGGGATAGTAATAGCCGTGCCCCTCCAGTTCCTCCAACGGCTGCTGCACGAGAAACCAGAAGTAGCCTATGCCCTGATCCGTGCGTCCGTAGAGCGACTGTCCGTACTCGCACGGGGCCTGATGAATCATCACGTCCCACGGCAACTGCCTCACGTTCCAATCGACGAAGTCGTAGAACTCCGTGAGCGTCTGCGCCGGGTTATACCTGCGGTCGGGATTCACCTCCGCAGCCCTGGTTATCGACTTCTCCAGCAGCGCCTTTACATCAGGATGGCCGTCCATCAGGCGTATCAGTTCGCTGACGGCCTCCGTCTGCTGTCGCTCCGGCTCCGGTATTACAGGCTCGTCGTCGTTGCTGCACGATACGAATACCGTTGTGTCGCACAGCGTCAGGATGACGGCAAACGCCCAAATGAAAATCTTTTTCAATGTCTTAAAAAATGATTATTCTATTGTATTGTCTTGTTTGCGCGGCACGCTGCCCAGGGGGAACGAGTCGAAATCGTGGCATCCCCGGTCGGTGTATTCCTTGGCGACGGCTCAGAATGTATTCAGCAGCGTCACCTGCAGACCGTCGAGGATCTTCCTGTAGCGGTCCTCGACGATCAGGTTGTTGGTGAAACTCTCGACAAATCAAGTTATTCCAGAGGTATCTCGGGGTGCTGCACTGCGAGCGGCAGGTCCTTCTGCGAGAGGTAGAACATATAGAGAACAACGGGCGTCTT
>CAJOOX010000085.1 GCA_905236195.1 uncultured Bacteroidales bacterium | reverse complement strand
CATCGATCTTGTTGAAGACCAGGAGTACGGGCTTCTGATGGTCGCCGGAGGTATTGGCAGCCTTCTTTTTGTTGCGGCCTCCCTTGGCATCGGGCGTCTCGCGGCAGACATCGTTGAGGGTCTGTTCGACGACGGCAATCTGGTCCTCGAAAGCGGGGTGGGAGATATCCACCACGTGGACCAGGATGTCGGCTTCGCGCACCTCATCGAGAGTGGATTTGAAACTCTCAACGAGATGGGTGGGGAGTTTGCGGATGAATCCGACCGTGTCGCTCATCAGGAAGGGCAGGTTGTCGACAATGACCTTGCGCACCGTTGTGTCGAGGGTGGCAAAGAGTTTGTTCTCGGCAAAGACGTCGCTCTTGGCCAGGAGGTTGAGCAGGGTGGACTTTCCGACATTGGTATATCCCACGAGCGCCACGCGCACGAGTTTGCCGCGGTTCTTCCGCTGGGTGGATTTCTGGCGGTCAATGTGGGCGAGTTCATCTTTGAGGAGCGAGATACGGTCGAGCACGATGCGGCGGTCGGTCTCGATCTGAGTCTCACCGGGTCCGCGCATACCGATACCGCCCTTCTGCCGTTCGAGGTGGGTCCACAGCCCCGTGAGGCGGGGCAGGAGGTACTGGTATTGAGCCAGTTCGACCTGCGTCTTGGCAGTGGCAGTCTGGGCACGTGAAGCGAAGATGTCGAGAATCAGGGACGTACGATCGAGAATCTTGACACAGAGTTCCTTCTCGATGACCTGCAGCTGCTTGGGTCCCAGGTCGTCGTCGAAAATGACCATACCTATGGCCGTCTCGGGGTCTTCCTTCTGCGCCTCGATGTACTGGCGTATCTCGTCCAGTTTGCCGGGGCCGACGTAAGTTACGGAATTGGGGGTGTCGAGACGCTGCACGAACCGTTTGACCGGTTCGGCACCTGCCGTCTCGGCCAGGAAGGCGAGTTCGTCGAGATATTCCTTCGTTTTCTGCTCATTCTGCTGGCGCGTAATCAGACCCACAAGAATGGCTTTTTCGCTTTTCTGTTCGGATAAAATAAATTCTTTCATGGGTGCAAAAATAGGAAAAAAACGGGATATTTTCGACACAAACGGCCTTAAAAAGCAAAAAACACATAAATTTTCGGGCATTTTGTTGTCTATCCCAAATAAATTCGTTATATTTGCGCGATATTTTTAAGTAAGAAATGAACAGACCCGATATATTCAATACCAACATTCTCGGACCGCTGCACAGCCGCCGTCTGGGTATCTCGCTGGGCGTGAACCTGCTGCCGGCCGACGGCAAGGTATGTTCGTTCAACTGCATTTACTGTGAATGCGGCTACAACGAGGACCACCGGCGTTCGCATTTTCCAGATGCGAAGGCCATCGTTGCCGCACTGGAACAGAAGCTGCAGGCCATGCAGGCAGGCGGCGAGAAGTTGGATGTGATAACCTTTGCCGGCAATGGCGAACCCACCCTGCATCCCGAGTTCCCGTGGGTGGTGGACGAGACGATCCGTCTCCGGGACCTGTATTATCCGAATGTCAAGGTGTCGGTGCTGAGCAATGCGACGCGGATGAACGACCCGGCGGTACATGCTGCCCTCCTGAAAATCGACAACAACATACTGAAGATTGACGGAGCCTTCGACGAGACTGTCCGCAACATCGACCAGCCGGCCGACAGCCGTTATAACGTGAGGGCAGTGGTGGACGGTATGAAGGCCTTCAAGGGACGCCTCATCGTGCAGAGCATGTTCCTGAGGGGGGAACACAACGGTCACCGGGTGGATAACACCACGCCCGGGGAGGTGGAGGCCTGGCGCGACCTGATGCGCGAAATCCGTCCGCATGAGATACAGGTCTATTCGCTCGACCGTCCGACACCCGAGAAAAACCTGACCAAAGTGCCCCGCGAAGAGCTTGACGCCATTGCAGCTCCGCTCATCGCCGAGGGGTTCGAGGTGCAGGTGGTTTAAGGCCTCACCCCATTGCCCCTCTCCAAAAGGCGAGGGGAGAGAAATGTTGAGAGTTTAGAGTTTAGAGTTTAGAGTTTAGAGACAATTTAAGAGTTTAAAGTTGAAATATGTTACAGGTAAAAGTTATCAACAAATCGAAACATCCGCTTCCTGCCTATGCTACACCGGCATCGGCAGGACTGGACCTGAGAGCCAATATAACAGAGACCATCACACTGGCGCCGCTTGAAAGACGTCTTATCCCGACGGGACTGTTCATCGAACTTCCTGTGGGCTATGAGGCCCAGGTGCGGCCCCGCAGCGGTCTGGCGCTTAAACACGGTATCACGGTGCTGAATACGCCCGGAACCGTGGATGCCGACTACCGGGGCGAGGTGTGTGTATGTCTGATCAACCTGAGCAACGAACCTTTTGCCATAGAGGACGGCGAACGCGTAGCCCAGATGGTCGTAGCCCGTCACGAACAGGTGGACTGGGCCCCCGTGGAGGTTTTGAGCGACACAGAACGCGGAGCGGGCGGCTATGGCCATACCGGTAAAAAATAACGCAGGCGACGAGATGAAAAAACGCGGTATCATATGGCTCATGCTGCTGTTGTGGATGTGCGTTATCGTCACACCGGCAGAGGCCAAACGCAAGAAGACCGACAGAGAGGAAACGGCAGCGCGACTTGCCCCCGGAGAGCAGGCCCGCTTCGACCGTGTCTTCTTCCGTGCCGCTACCCTCCACCAGCGGGGAGATATCGACCAGGCGTGGGCGCTCTATCAGCGGGCTCTCGAAATCGATTCGTTATCGGGGCCTGTGCTGAACCAGATCAGTGTCTATTACTATGCGGTGAAAGACATGGAAAGAGCACAGCGCTATGCCGAAAGGGCCGTTGCCCGGGATACTGCCAATTACTGGTACAACCGCCAACTGGGTCTCATCTATGCCAATTCGAAACAGGACAGTGCCGCCATCGAGGTCTATAAGCGTGTGGCCCGTCTCTATCCCCAAAAGAGTGAACCGTGGTATGATCTGGCCCAGAGTTACCTGAGAATCGACAGTCTGACGGAATGTGTTGCGGCACTTGATAAAATCGAGGAGATGGACGGCGTGAATCCCCAGCTGACCGTGCAGCGCTTCTACATCCTGAAGCAGCAGGGCAAGACTGCGGAAGCGTTTGAGGGCTATGACCGTCTCATTGAGCGCTATCCGTACGATATAACCTACCGCATCAACAAAGGCGACATGCAGATGTCGAACGGAATGATTGCGGAAGCGAAGGCAACCTATGACGAAGCCGCCAAAATAGAACCCGACAACGCGTATCTGTGGGTCGCCCTGTCGAACTATTACAGTGTGACGGGCAACCAGACGGCAGCCGACACCCTGGTGGAAGCCGCACTGGTGAATCCGAATCTGGACGTGCGTACGAAGATAGATATCCTGACGGAATACCTGAAATCGTCGCTGCGCAAAGTCGCCGAGGAAAAACGGAAAGCCAAAGATACCACCGACATCCAGATAGCCGGCGTAGAGGAACTGTTTGAGAAGGTGGCGACGATGCACCCCACCGAACCCGAAATCTATGTGCTCCACAGCGACTACCTGAGCGCCATCCATCAGGAGGCCCAGGCCGTACAGCAGATGCGGTTCGCGGTGGATCTGAAACCGACCGAGGAGGACTATTGGACGCGCCTGCTGCAGAGCGCCTTCATCGCGGGTGATACGGCAAACGTGGTGAAATACTGTGAAGAGGCCACGCAAAACATTCCCGACTCGTATGTTCCCTGGATGTTCAGAGCCTATCTGGCAATGGATCAGGACAATTATCTGGAGGCCATCGAAAATTTCCGGATGGTGGTGGACCACCTGAAACCCGAGGAAGTGAACCGCAAGTCAACGTATCTGGGGTCGATAGGCGATGCCTATCATCAGCTGGCCATTGAAGACAAGAAGAATGCCACCTACTGGATGAAGAAAACCTATGAAAGTTACGACGAGGCACTGAAGTACAATCCAAAGAACATCCTTGTGCTCAATAACTACGCCTATTTCCTGTCGTTGGAGAAACGCGACCTGAACAAAGCCGAGGCAATGGCCGCCAAGGTGGTGAAGGAGAATCCCGACTCGCCGACCTATCTGGACACCTACGCCTGGATTTATTTCCAACAGGGCAACTACATGCTGGCCAAGTTCTATCAGGATATGGCGCTGAAGAAGTCGGAGAACGACCCCAGTGCGACCCTTTGGGAACACTACGGGGATATCCTGATGATGCAGGGCGAGGTGGAGAAAGCCCTCGGCTACTGGCTCAAGGCATCCAAGATGGACGGAGTGGAGAATCCGGAAATCCTGAAACAGAAAATAGATACAGAAAAATATATCGAGACCCAGCCCGACTGGCTTTAATCCCGATATAAACAAAAAATCAAAAGTACAGAAAATGAAGAAAATCGTAAGTCTCACACTCTCGGCCCTGATGATACTGGTCATGACAAGTTGCGGAAGCCAGCGGGCTGCACTGGACAACAATGTGTCGCGTCGTGCCATCCAGGAACAGTATGGCGCCTGTGTGCAGAATGCTTTCAATTACGACTGTCTGCAGTTGAAAGGCAAGGTGTCGCTTCAGGGCAAGACCGGACTTCCCATGCGAATGAACATGGAAGAGAAAGAAACCTTCAAACTCCAGATCAATGCCCCGCTGCTGGGATTTGAAGTGGGACGCCTGGAGGTGGACAAGGACTCGGTGACCCTGGTGGACAAGATGGACAAACTCTACACACGCCAGGCTATCAGCGATTTTGCCTTTTTCACAGACAACGGTATCGATGTGCGTACCCTACAGTGCGTTTTCATGGGCCGCATGTGTCTGCCCAAACAGGGCGAATGCCAGGTGAAGGATTTCAGCAAATTCGTATGGACCAAGAACGACGACGGTTCCATCGAGGGAGTACGCAGCGAAGAGAAATACAACCTGTCGTACCGGATCAATGAAAAGGGACAGGTACAGCAGACTCACCTGGTTATACCCGACAAGCAAGTCGATGTGGTGTGGAACTACACCGAATGGTACAACGTGGGCGTAGGCTGTTCTCCGGCCAAGAGCCATCTGTCGGTGAAGACCTCCTCGTCGTCGTATGAGGTGGATTTCAGTTATAACCAGCCCAATATCGACGCCCAGCCTTGGCCCCGCTTCGAACCGTCGGAGAAGTTCAAGGCGATGGATCCGTTTGAACTGTTGGAAAAGGTGAAAAACATTAAACCGTAAAGAAGCCCCCTTATGCGAACACTTCTGCGAATGACGGCTGTTGTGATGACGGGACTGATGTTGTGGTCAGTTCCCGCTACCGCTCTGTCCCAAAAGGGCAAAGCCAGGACGACACAGACAACGCAGAAGAAAAAGACAGCCGGCAAGCGCAGTAAAAAGACGACGCGGGCGGAATACGAAAAACAGCAGAAAGACCTGCAGAAGCAGATTGAGGCCACACAGCGTATGATTTCGAACAACGACAAGGATGTGCGTTCGCAAAGCCGCGACATCCAGCTCAGGGAACAGGAAATCGGGAAACGCAGAGCGCTGGTGGTGTCCATGCAGCAGGAAGTGGAAGCGATTCGCGAGGAAGAGGATTCGCTGCAGCGAACCATCATCATGCTGCATCAGGGTTTCCGGGGCAAACAGAAGAAATACGACCAGGCCATCAAACACCTCTACCGCTGGCGAAGCGGATATGACGAACTGATGTTCATCCTCTCGGCTGACGGTATGATGGAAGCATTCCGCAGGGCGCAGTATCTCAGACAGTACAGCCAATGGCGGAAACAGCAGGCGCTGGAACTGAATACCGAACGCCTGAAAACAATACAAACCAGGGAAGCGCTGGAGAAGACCCGCCAACAGCGGATGAAACTGATGGCTTCGGTGACCGACGAGAAAAACAAACTGGAAGCCGAACAGGACAAACAGAATCGCAGCGTCGATGCCCTGAAGAAGAAAAACAAAGAGTTGCAGAAGGCCCTCGAACAGGACCGTAAGAAACAGGCCGAGGTACAGGCGCAAATCGCACGTCTCATTGAGGAAGAAATCCGCAAGGAGGAAGAGCGCAAACGCCAGGCAGAACTCGCAGCCCAAAAACAGAGCGGCAAACAGGGTAAGAAGTCAGATAAAAAGTCCGCAACGTCGGACCCCACTCAGACGGTCTATTCCCCCAGGGATGCCAACCTGACGGGCACTTTCATCCAGAACAAGGGAAAGATGCCCTATCCCGTGGATTCCCACTACGCCATCGTGCAGCGTTACAATGCGTCGCTGGGCCTGACCTGCATGGTGCTCTCGGTTACACCGAATGCCAACGCGTGTGCCATCTTCGAGGGTACGGTGACCAACTGTATGCGTTCCTCCGACGACTACCTGATCATCGTGAGTCACGGCACCTACAAGTCGGT
>CAJOOX010000084.1 GCA_905236195.1 uncultured Bacteroidales bacterium | reverse complement strand
CTCCCGTCCCGCCGTCGGCTCCCGAGATGACTATACGGTCGGCTTTGGCTTTAGCCACACCTGCCGCAATCGTACCGATGCCCGATTCGGAGACAAGTTTGACGGAGATTTCGGCCTGGGGATTGACGTTCTTGAGGTCGAAGATGAGTTGGGCAAGATCCTCGATAGAGTAGATATCGTGATGGGGCGGCGGAGAAATCAGGGTGATGCCCGGCATCGCATGACGCGTCTTGGCAATCACTTCGTCCACCTTGAATCCCGGCAGCTGACCGCCTTCGCCCGGCTTGGCTCCCTGGGCAATCTTGATTTGTATCTCGTCAGCATTGACCAGATATTCCGTGGTCACTCCGAAACGGCCCGAAGCCACCTGCTTGATAGCTGAGCGTGTATTTGGTTCTCCCTCGCGGATGTTGAAGCGGGCATTGTCCTCACCGCCCTCGCCGGTATTGCTGCGTCCACCGATAGTGTTCATGGCGATTGCAAGTGCCTCGTGGGCTTCCTTCGAGATGGCACCGAACGACATGGCTCCCGTTGCAAAACGGCGCATAATGCTCTCTACCGGTTCGACCTCATCGAGCGGTGTGGGCTCGGGGGCCCTTTTGAAAGTCATGAAGTCGCGGATAAACATCGGTTCGGGACGTCCGTTCACCAGCGCTGCAAATTCCTTGTATTTTTTATAGGAACCCAGACGGGTGGCAATCTGCAGCGTCGATATCGTCTCGGGATTCCAGGCATGCTGTTCGCCGTCACGACGATAGACGTAGTTGCCGAAATTGGGCAGCAGATCGAAGGTTGCGTGCGGGTCGAAGGCCTGCCGGTGGGGACGCAGCGTCTCCTCGGTGATTTCTGCAAGTCCTATGCCTGTAATCTTCGACATGGCTCCGCCGAAATAACGGTCCATCACATCTTGGTCCAGACCGGCTACCTCGAAGATACGGGCACCCTTGTAGGACATCAGGGTCGAGATACCCATCTTCGACATAATCTTCATCAGGCCTTTCGAGATGGCGTTGATGTAATTCGAGACGGCTGTATTGTAATCCAAAGCCAGCTCTTTCTTCTCTATCTGTTCCTCGATAACAGCAAAGGCCAGATACGGGTTGATGGCCGATGCACCGTAGCCCATCAGCAGGGCGAAATGCATCACCTCACGCGGTTCAGCCGACTCGATGATGAGACCTATTTGGCAGCGTTTATGATGTTCCACCAGGTAACTGTGAACCGCCGATGTGGCCAGCAGCGAGGGTACCGGAGCCATCTTCTCCGACACGTTGCGGTCGGTCAGGATGATGTAATCGGCTCCCGCATCGACGGCTGCCTCTGCCTTCTTGCAGAGTTGGTCGATGGCCTTTCTGAGACCGGCTTCTCCTTCTTCCACGGGGAAGAGCATATCGGCCTTCTGGGCCTTGAAGCCTTTGTACGCTATATTGCACAGCAGGTCGAACTGGGTATTGGTGAGAATGGGATTGCTCAGACGCACCATCTTGCAGAGCTCCGGGTTGGGTTCCAGCAGGTTGCTGTCGATACTTCCCACATAACCGTCCAGGCTCATCACCAGTTTCTCGCGGATGGGGTCGATGGGCGGGTTGGTGACCTGTGCAAACTGCTGACGGAAGTAGGCAAACAGTCGCTGCGGGAAACGCGAGAATGCGGCCAGCGGGGTGTCGTTGCCCATCGACCACGTGGGTTCCTGTCCGTTGAGGGCCATCGGCTGGATGATGCGTGTGATATCCTCCTGCGAATAGCCGAACTCGGTGAGCAGCTGCGGATAGTTTTTCTCCTTGATGGTCGGCTTACGACCCGAAGAAAGGTCATCCAGACAGATGCGGTTGAGTCCCAACCATTCGCCGTAGGGGAATTCGTTGGCCAGTTGGGCCTTGACCTCGGGATCGTAATGCACATGTCCCATCTCCATATCGATGAGCAGGATTTTGCCTGGCTGCAGACGGCCCTTCTCGGCAATCTCGTTGGCGTCAAACTGGAGGACACCGGTCTCGCTGGCCATCATCAGCATCCCGTCCTTGGTGATGAGATAACGGCAGGGACGCAATCCGTTGCGGTCCAGCATACCGCCCGCATAGCGTCCGTCGGAGAACAGCAGGGCGGCAGGGCCGTCCCACGGCTCCATCATAATGGAATGGTATTCATAAAAATCTTTGAGTTCCTGGGAGATGGGGTTTTTCGAATTGAAACTTTCGGGTACCAGCATCGCCAGCGCATGGGGTAGCGACATTCCCGATTCGACAAAGAACTCCAGCACATTGTCAAATGATGCCGAGTCGGACATCCCTTCCTGAATGATGGGAGTTACATCCTTCATGCCGCCCAGTTTGCCGGGATCGAGCACCGTCTCGCGGGCATGCATCCACGAACGGTTGCCGCGGATGGTGTTGATTTCGCCGTTGTGCCCCAGGTAACGGAAAGGCTGGGCCAGGGGCCAGCGCGGCGAAGTGTTGGTCGAGAAACGCGAGTGGACAAGTGCCAAACCCGAGGTGAACCAAGGCGATAGCAGATCCGGATAGTATTCGCGCAGTTGTCGCGAGATGAGCATACCCTTGTAGATAAGGGTACGGGTCGAGAAGGAACATACGTAGAACATGTCGCGCTCCGGGATTTCCTCGTCGGCCAGGATACGGTTCTCGACCTTGCGGCGCACCACATAGAGTTTGCGCTGCAGGTCATCCTGCGGCATCACGGTTGGCGCTGTCACAAACAGCTGACGCACTGCCGGTTCTGCCTCACGGGCCAGGGCCCCCAGTGCATCACTGTTGACGGGCACAGCACGCACGGACAGCAGGTTAAGCCCGGCAGCCTGAATCTCCTCACGGAAGATGTCGATGCAGCGTTGGCGCGCGGTCTCGTCCTGCGGAAGAAACGTCATCGCCACTCCGTAACGGCCCTTCTCTGGAACCGGAATGCCCTGCAGCAGGATATACTCGTGGGGAATCTGCACCATGATGCCGGCACCGTCACCGGTACGTCCGTCGGCGCCCTCTGCACCGCGGTGTTCCATATTTTCAAGCACCTGGAGACCGCGCTCCACTATCTCATGGCTTTTGCTGCCGTTGATATTGGCCAGCAGACCGACGCCGCACGCATCGTGTTCATAAGTAGGATCATACAATCCCTGTTTCTCAAACATTTTATTATTTTATATTCTTTATTTTATATTTTAGATTAAAATTACTATTCCCGTGCCGTTCAGGAAGTCCCCCTCTAAGGGGGGATTTAGAGGGTCTCTTTATTTATTACGATTGGCAAAGATACGCTTTTTTGCTGACATAACAAAAGAAAGTCGTTTTTTTTTGACAAATATTTGTTTATTTGCAGTTTTTATCCTATCTTTGCACCGCATTTAGCATCAAGAAGGTGTCATTTCGGCACGCCAACCGAGCCTCATCACTCAGGTCACGGTGGAAAAAGAAAGATGCGAGAGCATATGTTAAACTCTAAAAATTTTTTCATTTATGAACTATCTGTTCACATCCGAATCGGTGTCGGAAGGACACCCCGACAAAGTTGCTGACCAAATCAGCGACGCGTTACTCGACGAATTTCTCGCACAGGACCGCGACTCGAAGGTCGCTTGCGAAACGCTGGTCACCACAGGACAGGTGGTGCTGGCCGGAGAAATCAAATCACAGGCTTACGTGGATCTGCTTGAAACCGCACGCCGCGTCATCAACCGCATCGGCTACACCAAGGCTGAGTACAAGTTTGACGGCGACTCATGCGGCGTGTTCAGCGCCATTCACGAACAGAGCGCCGACATCAACCGCGGTGTCGATGTGGCCGTACCCGATGAACAGGGCGCCGGCGACCAGGGTATGATGTTCGGTTATGCGACGAATGAGACTCCCCAGTTTATGCCGCTGACGCTCCAGCTGAGCCATCTGCTGCTTGAGGAACTGGCTGCCATCCGCCGCGAGACCCCCTCCCCCATGCCTTACCTTCGTCCCGATGCCAAAAGCCAGGTCACGGTGGAATACAGCGAGGAGAATCGTCCGGTACGCATCCACACCATCGTCATCTCAACCCAGCACGACGAGTTTATCCTACCAGCCGACGACAGTCAGGCCGCACAGGATGCCGCCGACAAAGCGATGCGCGACCGGATTGAGGCCGATGTCAGAAACATACTTCTGCCTCGCGTGCTGAAACAGCTGCCCGCCGGGGTACAGGCTCTCTTTGACAACAGGATTATTCTGCACGTCAATCCGACGGGAAAATTCGTAATCGGCGGTCCTCATGGCGACACGGGACTCACGGGGCGCAAAATCATCGTCGATACCTACGGCGGCCGCGGAGCTCACGGAGGCGGTGCCTTCTCGGGCAAAGACCCCTCCAAGGTGGACCGTTCGGCAGCCTATGCCGCACGGCATATCGCAAAGAACCTGGTGGCCGCAGGCGTAGCCGACGAGGCCCTGGTTCAGGTTTCCTATGCCATTGGCGTTGCCGACCCCGTCTCACTCTATGTCAACACTTTCGGCAAGAGCCGCGTCAGCCTCAGCGATGCCGAGATATCTCAGCGCGTGGCCGCTATCTTCGACATGCGACCCGCTGCCATCGAGAAACGTCTCAAACTGCGTCAGCCCATCTATGAGGAGACAGCTTCCTACGGACACTTCGGCCGCACGCCCCAGACCGTCAAAAAGGTATTTACGTCCAAGTATTTCAAGGAACCCATCGAGTGCGAGGTTGAACTCTTCACCTGGGAGAAACTGGACTACGTGGACCGTATCAGAGAGGTCTTTGGAGTGAAGAGCGAAGAGTGAAGAATCGCCCCCTCTCCAAAGTGCGAGGATATCGCGTTAATGAATTCTATTATTGTTCAATATTAATTTAAAATGCCCCGGCATTCATGCCCCTCTCCCCTTGGAGAGGGTTTGGGGGTGAGGTTTTTCTATGCGATCTACATTCTCAACACGACTTGGCGCTATCGCCGCTGCTGCCGGTTCGGCCATCGGACTGGGCAACATCTGGCGGTTTCCCTACATGACGGGTGAAAACGGAGGCGCCGCCTTCCTGCTCATCTATCTGGGTGCCGTGCTCTGTCTGGGCATACCGCTCATGATAGCCGAGTTTATGATTGGACGTACGGCCCACGCCGATGTGGCCGGTTCGTTCCGCAAACTGCTGCCCGGCTCCCGTTGGTACTGGGTGGGTGCCGTATCGGTGTTTGTTGCGATTGTAATCCTCGGATTCTACAGCGTGATCTCCGGATGGACGTTGGAATACACGTGGCGGGCTCTGACCAACGATTTCCAGACATCGGTGGCCAGTGCCCAGCTGGTGACGCCCGATGCGCAGGCGAGCCAAGTGCTCACCATGGATTTCAACGCCTTTGCGACTTCCCAACTGCCGCCCATTCTCTGGGCATCGCTGTTCATCGCCATCAACGCCTTCATCCTGCTGGGCGGTGTGCAGAAAGGCATTGAACGGGCCTCCAATATCCTCATGCCCATCCTGCTGCTTCTGTTGGCAATGCTGTGTGTCAACTCACTCACCCTCCCCGGTGCTGCCGGGGGATTGCGGTTTCTCTTCGAACCCGATTTCTCCAAAGTGACCGGACAGACCGTGCTGGCGGCCTGCGGACAGGCCTTCTTCTCGATGTCGGTCGGCATGGGCTGTCTCATTATCTACGGCAGTTATATGGACGACAATACCAAAATCGGCAAGACAGCTCTCAGCGTGGCCGGTCTCGACACAAT
This sequence comes from uncultured Bacteroidales bacterium, assembly GCA_905236195.1. GTDB lineage: Bacteria > Bacteroidota > Bacteroidia > Bacteroidales > UBA3663 > Liminaster. The sequence continues at coordinate 2,722 of CAJOOX010000084.1, read as the reverse complement.
GATTGCCATCCTGGCGGGCATCACAATTTTCCCGGCCTGCTACAGCTACAATATCACGCCCAATGCCGGTCCGAGCCTCATCTTCATCACACTCCCCAGCGTCTTTGTGGCGATGCCCGGCGGTTATTTCTGGGCCCTGCTGTTCTTCATCCTCGTGGCATTGGCTGCCCTGACCTCCACAATGTCGCTGCTCGAAGCCGAGGTGACGTTCTTCGACGAGACCATCGGCATGACGCGCCGGCGGGCCATTATGGTTTCAGCGCTCATCACGTGGGTGTTCTGCGTTGTCTCCTCCCTCTCGCTAGGTGTCTGGAACGACTATAAGATTGCAGGACTGAATTTCTTCTATTTCTGCGACTTTATCACCTCCAACATCTTCATGCCGCTGGGTGCTGCGGCCATCTCGCTCTTTGTGGGTTGGAAACTCGACCGTCAGATTGTGCGCGATGCCATCACCAATCGCAAGGAGGACAGCGGATGGTATCTGATGCCCCTCATCTGGGCCCTCCGGGTTTTCTGTCCGGCCGTCATCTTCCTCGTTTTCCTGAAAGGTTTGGGACTGATTTGACTGAAATCGGGGCTGAAAAACCAGAATTTGCATCCCCGATTTCATTTTTTGTACCAAAATTTTGTTTCCTCGCAAAAAATACCTTATCTTTGCGCAAACTTTTAATTAGTGCAAAATCATGCTTAGAAAAATTTTACTCACATGGGTTGTCCTCCTCATTGGCTCAACCCTGTCATTGGCCCAGAAACGCGAAGTGATTCTCCAGCAGATGGAGCAGATTCGTAATTCTCCCTCCTACATCTATGCCGAAGCCACTTCGACCAACATCGATCAGGCTTTCCGTTCCGCCCAGAAAGGGCTGCAGGCGAAGGTCAACGCCTGGATTGCCGAACGTACCGGCATGTCCGCCCTCAAGGCGACCCTTATGGATATTGACAAGACATCCACCTGGATGAACACCCGTAGCGGCAAGGAGATGCACACCTTTATATATTTGAGGAAATCCGACTTTGCCAGGCATAAACCCAAAATGCGCATCCGGCTCCGCCCGGAAGAGGACGGCGAGGAAATCCAGACCGGCAAACCGCTACCGGCGACCGGCAATTGAACAGGCTCGCTGAAAAGCGAAGTCTCCAGATGAAATAGATAACTTTGTATAACCATTAATTAAGGGATGTTCTATAAATAAAAACCTAGAAACCATTGACTGTGCTATATGTGCTTCGCACACTGGCTGTAGTCTATCGATGCCCGATAGAGATGCAAAAAGTTTTCCATGGGTCTATCGGAGTCCGATGGAATAAATTTCGTGTGCGCAATACTCCGTTATTAATATATTATAAGCGCCAGCTGAGACTGAGCTGGCGCTATAATGTAAATCTTCGTTGGAATAGGCTCACCAGGGTTTTCTTGTGTCTGTATTTAAAAAAGTAAAAAACTCCTGAGGACGGGATTGGGGATGGCCTGCGGCCAGAAATTATAAAAAAATTACAATGAATAAAAACCGATAAAACCACATTCGGACTGTCGCAGAATCAGTGGGATGTCTCATTTTATTCTGCACTCCATCACGGGACTGCCTTCGAGCGAGGCAGTAATGCGGTCGCCGGGATGTACGGCCCCCACGCCGGCGGGTGTGCCTGTGAAGATGAGGTCACCGGTTTTCAGCAGATAGAAACGGGAGGCATAGGCAATGATGCTATCCACCGTGTGGAGCATCAGCGAGGTGTCGCCCCGCTGCCGGGTCTCCCCGTTGAGCCGCATCTCGAAATGCAGTTCCTGTATTCCTTTATTTAAATCGGAGAGTTTCACCCAGTCGCCCACGTAGGCCGAACCGTCAAATCCTTTCGAGATTTCCCAGGGCAGTCCTTTCGCCTGCAGTTGTCGCTGCAGGTCTCTGCACGTGAAATCCAGCCCCAGCGTCACCTCATCATAATACCTGTGGGAGAACCTTTCCGGAATCGACTTGCCCAAATGGTTGATCCTGACCACCAGCTCCGTCTCATATTCCACCTGACGGCTGAAATCAGGCACAAAGAAAGGCCACCCGGGACGCGTCAGAGCCGTCTCGGGTTTCAAGAAGAGAGTGGGGTTCTCACCGCCTCCGAAATTGAGTTCATCGACATGGGCGGCATAATTCATGCCCACACAGATAATTTTCATTTACGTCCGAAGTCTGCGGGGATTTCGCCCCATTTCTTGGTATCCCAAGTGAGTATCTGCACATTCACCTGATGCGTTTGCAGCCAGTGTTCTGCGCGGTTAATCATCGAGAAGGTCTCGCGGTTCGTATCGTCCATCTGAAGCGTTGTCTTGCACTTGCGGTCTCTCACCCATGCCCTTGCCGTACGGCTGTCGCTGTAGATGGGCAGTCGCAGACCCTGCTTCTCCTCGAAACCCAGGGCGTGCACTATGGCCAGAAACTCTCCGATGTTGTTGGTCGAATTGGGAACGGGCCCGAAATGGAACAGCTGCTGTCCCGTCTTGATATAGACACCCCGGTATTCCATCGGGCCGGGCACACCCGAACAGGCGGCATCCACCGCGATAGCGTCCTCAATCCATCCGCTTCCTTTCGGACGGATGACGGGCAGTGCGGGCTTTGGCGTGGCGGCTACGGCTTCTGCCATCTGATCGCGCAGCGGTTCCGATGTCGTCTTATTCAGCGGTCCGCGTTTCCTGATGTCTATCTTGGGCTTCGTGGCTTGTCCGTCG
>CAJOOX010000083.1 GCA_905236195.1 uncultured Bacteroidales bacterium | reverse complement strand
CGCCTGGCGTATCTCGGACGAGAAATGGATGCAGAACCTCAAGGCGGTCAGCGATATGAAGCTCCGTCTGTCGTACGGACAGACCGGCAACCAGGGCATCAGCACCTACGCCACTTTGCCGGCAATGTCGGTCGCCGCTTATCCGCTCAACGGCACGCTCGTCGCCGGCTATGCCGAGCAGACATGGAAAGGCCCTGTCAACAAGAATCTCAGGTGGGAAACAACCGAACAATTCGACACCGGACTCGACGTGTCGCTGTTCAAGGACCGTCTTTCTTTCACGGCCGACTATTATCATAAGTTTACCCGCGACCTTCTGCAACAGGTCAATATAGAGTCTAATTCCGGTTACACGGTGATGTTCGACAACATAGGCAACGTGACCAACGACGGATTTGAGTTCACCTTCAAGGCGATTCCTTTCGCCGGCAAGTTCGGATGGTCGATCGACGGTAACATCTCGACCAATCGCAACAGCATCGGAGGTCTTCCGGGCGACCAGTACGCTTCGTCGTTTGTCAACGGTATCAAAAATGTGTTCCTCCTGCGCAACGGCTGTCAGATCGGTACAATCTACGGCTATGTCGAAGACGGCTTCTATGACTCGAGGGCAGAGGTGAGGGCCGATCCGCAGTTCAAGACTCTTTCGGATGCCGAGGCCGACAGGATGATAGGAGAAATCAAATACAAGGATATCTCCGGCCCTGACGGTGTGCCCGACGGCGCCATCACCGAAGCGGACAAAGTCATCATTGGCGACACCAATCCGCTTTTTACCTACGGACTTACCAACACCTTCAACTGGAAGAATTTCACGCTCAGCGTTTTCCTCCAGGGAACATACGGCAACGACATTCTCAACGCCAATACCATCGTCAATGACACCAGTTCTCCGATGACCGGAATTATGAATATCACCCGCCGGCAGTATGAGGGGAGATGGACTCAGGACAATTACGAAAACGCCACCTGGCCAAGGGCAATAGCAGCAGGCTATACCCGTGTCTGGCGTTTCTCCGACCGCTACATCGAGGATGGATCCTACCTCAGGATCAAAAATGTGAGCCTGGGCTACACGCTTTTCCCCAAGTGGCAGTATATCAACTCTCTCAACATCTATTTCAGTGTATCCAACCTTCTTACCTTCACCAAGTACAGTTGGTTCGATCCTGACGTAAATGCATTCAGTTCCGACGTGACCCGTCAGGGTGTAGACCTGTTCTCGTATCCGAGCAGCCGCACCTGGTCGATAGGAGTCAAACTGTCTATGTAATCCACCCAAACAGCGTTATGATGAAAGCAATCAGATTATCCTGCATATTATTCGTGACTCTTCTGGCCGTGTGCTCGTGCGAGGAGTTCCTCAAGGAGAAGTCTTTCGATTTTGTACAGCCTGATGCCATCGAGGATTCCGAGAAGGGAGCCAACCAGTTTATGATAGGCTGCTACAACGAAGTCATCGCAATGTTCAATACCAACACATTCCCGATGACGTGGATTTACGACGAAGACTATCTCACCGGACCTTCGTGGGCATTCGGCTATCTTGGTGCCGGCAACTATCTCAACGACGGCTACATCCCCGGCTACTGGACAGGGCTCTACACTATGATACATCGCTGCAACTACTCCATATATAAGATCAATCAGATGGAGAACGTGAGCGACGAATCCAAGAGCTTCTATGTCGGAGAACTCGAGTTCCTCAAGGCCTGGAGCTACTTTATGCTCGTCAGGGCTTTCGGCGCCGTACCTCTGCGCAAGCAGTCCATAAGCGAGACTGCGGAGCGCAATGTGCCCAGAAGCTCAGTAAAGGAAGTCTACACCTATATCCTGGAACTGCTTGATTCGGCTGTCGGCAAGCTCCCCCTTTACGGAGGAGAAGGCTACATAGCAGGCCTGCCTACCGCAGGCACCGCAGCCGGTCTCAAGGCCAAGGTTTGCGCCACAATCGCCTCCGGAGCAATGCCCGACGGCACCCAGATATGGGTGTACGGAGGCAAGCCATACGTCTCCAACAGCGGGACCAAAGCCTACACGGATCCGCAGAAACTCACATATTCCAAGGAGAGGCTCTCCGGTTATGAAGAGTTCGATCCCATAGCCTACTATACACTGGCCTATCAGACCGCCGAACAGATTATGGGCGGCACTTACGGACCTTATGGATTAGACGAATTTGACAACATCTGGAAACGCGAAAACGCCTGCGGTCCCGAGATGCTTTGGAGTGTGAGACCTTATGCATCGGACACACGATACTGCGAGTATTTCTCTTTCCACATCAACGGTATCACCGCAAGCGGGTCCGATCCCAGGATTTACAACGGAATGTGGTATGGTGGAAGGGACCACTGGTACAAACTTGCCGAAAGCCAGGATTTCAGGGTTAAGAAGGGAATACGCCACAGGTGGAAGAGAGTCTGGGACGACACCATCGCCCAGTACTATCCCAACAACCTTGAGTACAATGCTTTGGTGGAGTCTCACACCCCGCCGTATGACGACGGAGAGTACTATGTCTGCCCTCAGTTCGACGTCTACTATCTGGCTTATCCCACGAAGTATGGCGACCGCAACGAGCCTGACAATGAGCACGGTGATATGTTCTGGCCTATGCTTCGCTACGCAGACATCGTCCTGATCTATGCCGAGGCCTATGCCGAAGTCAACGGGACAGCCGACGGCAAGGCTCTTGCCGCGCTCAACTCTGTCCGCGAACGCAGCAATGCTTCCGATTATCTGCTGGACGGCATCATCGGCATCGGCAACATAGTGGATTTCCGTTCGACGGTACTGCGCGAGCGCTCCCTTGAATTTTTCTGCGAGGGCGACCGCCGCTGGGACCTCGTACGCTGGGGTGTTTTCGTTCCGGTAATGAATGCCATCGGCGAAGACGAGATAGGAGTGACCAAGACCCGTTACGAGCGTCACAAGCTGTTCCCGATTCCTACCAGCGAGATGGACAGCAACTCCTCCATCACCGAAAACAACCCCGGTTGGGACTAAAAATATAAACAAACCAATAAAACCAAAAGTACAGTTATGAAAACAAATTGGATCAAAATCGCTTTGATGCTCATTCCCTTCGCTTTCCTTACCGGATGCAAGGACAAAGAGCCCGTCAAGACCCCCGGCCCGGTGATCTCAATGATCGCAGCAGCAGACGATGTTGAGGTGGAAATCACCGAGGCTTCGCTGAATCAGTCAATCGCCGTGTTCGGTGAGAACTTCATCGATGTCCAGGAGATATCGATAAACAACATCGGAATCGATGTCCGCGAGGCCTACATCACCGAGACCAGAATAGACCTTGTCGTCCCCCGTCAGATTCCGTCTGACCCCAACGACAAGCTTATTATCGTAACCGCTACCGGCAAGGCAGAGAAAACACTGATCGTTGCTCTTCCCAGGCTTGTGATCAAGGGCTTCAAGAATGAATTTGCCGGCGACGGAGAGGAGGTTGAAGTGGTTGGTGAGAATTTCGATCTCTACAAGATCGACAAGGAGAACGCTACTCTCAAATTCAATGGTGCTCCTATCGAGATGCTTGCCTGCACTGAGAAATCTTTCACCATCCAGATTCCTGAAGGAACTCCCTGGCCGGCCGAAACAACTCCTTGGGGAGAGGAAGACGTGGCCGCCCGCAACCACGAAAAGGCATACGGACAGCCTTCGTATCTTGAGATCAGCAGCCCTGAGATCAGCGGCAGCGTCATGGTCCCTTTCCGTGAGCAGGGTATCTCCATTCTTACCAATGACGGCGACACCTGGTGGAGCGGCTGGTGGCCTACCGGAATTATCCAGGCTCCTTTCACCGGATCGGTTGTAGAAGGAATCACCCCTTACTTCAAGTGGGTCGGCGCCATCAAGATGACAACCAGCGATGCCTGGCAGTATGAGAACGTCACTTACATCCACTGGTGGCTTCCCGAGGCAGCAAAGGATGCAGCCGAGAATCCCGAGAAGTATGTCGTCAAGATGGAAATTCTCAATCCTGCTACCACTCCTCTCGCCAAGTATATG
>CAJOOX010000082.1 GCA_905236195.1 uncultured Bacteroidales bacterium | reverse complement strand
TTAATGGGGTTAATGGGGTTAATGGGGGCCGGACTAAATTTTCTCAACCAGAACTGTGTCGCCCTCGACCACATCGACGATGCGGACCTTGCCTCCGGTTGGGATGATTTCATCGCTGGCATTGAGCGCTTCGAGTTCATGGATGGAGCCGTTGACAGACACGGTAATCTTGCCGGTCTCTGAGCGTTTGGGCGGGATGCGCAGATAGACTTCAGCCGACATGCCGACCGTCTGGCGCGCATTGAAGGTGTTGTCCTTGTTGAGTCTCATCACCTGGCGCAGCAACAGGGCGATGAGTAGCATGAAGAGCAGACCCACGGCCCCCGCGATGAAGCCCAGGGCCAAGCGTGAGGTAATCAGGTTCCAGAACAATACGCCCGTCCAGCCGAAGCCGAGGAGGAAGCAGGTGAGCGTCTTGACCGAGACGATATGGAATCCGTCCGCATCGAAATCGGCACCACCGCCGTCCAGGTCGGCATCACTGTCAAACCCGATGAAGGTCATCACCGCCTGAATGACAAAAACAACTGATGCGGCAAGCGCTACAATCCAATAGAATTGGAGGCCGCCGGGAAAGTCTGAAAAAGAGTTTATAAAGTCCATAAAAGTGTAATTGTTTTGTAAACTACGCTACAAAGATAGGTATATTTTTTGAAATAATTCGCATAAAAAACAAAAAAAATGCGTTTCGGTTTGCATTTTTCATGAAATTGTGCTAACTTTGTGCTGCCAAAATGACTTTTCAGGCAAATTAGATGCAGACAACGAAACAAAACAAAGTGCAGGTGATGGGCATTCTGAACGTCACGCCCGACTCCTTTTACGCGAGGTCGCGCCAAGAGACGGAAGCCGCCGTTGCTGCCCGTGCAGAACAGATACTTGCAGAGGGCGGCGACATCATCGACATCGGTGCGTGCAGCACACGCCCGGGTGCCGAAATCGTGAGCGAGGCGGAAGAAATGCGCAGGCTCGGCATTGCCCTGTCAACGGTCCGGAGTCTGTATCCCGACGCTCGGCTGAGTGTGGATACCTTCAGGGAAGGGGTGGCCATGGAATGTGTCAGCAACTGGGGTGTCAGTATCATAAACGATATCTCGGGCGGCGACACGGGCATGTATCTCATGACGTCTAAGTTGGGCGCGGGTTATGTGCTGACGCACAACGACCCGACCGGCCGCAGCAACACCCCCGAGGGGGTGGCTGTCTGGCTTTCGGACCGCCTGCAAAGACTTAGGGCGATGGGCGTAAGGGAGGTCTGGCTTGATCCGGGTTTCGGTTTCAACAAGACGCTGGATGAGAACTGGGATCTGCTGCGAGGTCTCAGGAAGATAACAGCCCTTGACGCGCCTGTGCTGGTGGGGCTGTCGCGCAAAAGCATGATTTACAAGTTGCTGAATACCAACCCCGAACGAGCCCTCAACGGCACAACGGCAGCCCATATGGCCGCTCTGCAGGCGGGAGCCTCCGTGCTGCGTGTCCACGACGTGCGTGAGGCCGTGGAAACAGTGAGGATTCTTGAAAAATTGAACATTGAGCATTGAGAGCTAATATAAGATGTGGGAATTCGGTCTGAAAGATGCGATTGACATACTGCTGGTAGCGATGCTGATGTACTACCTCTACAGGCAGATGAAATCGAGCGGCACGACGGTGCTGTTCCAGGGCATTGTAGCCGTGCTAGTGTCTTGGATTGTTGTGAGCCAAATCTTCAAAATGCGACTGCTGGGAGCTATCCTCAATGCCATTGTCGGTGCGGGATTCATCGTGCTGGTGGTCATCTTCCAGAACGAGATACGCCAGTTCCTGATCAGACTCGGTTCACGGCGGCAGTGGCACACGTTCCTGAAGTATTTCCAGAAGGAACAAGACGACCACAAGGCATTCCTCCAGACTGTCGATGAGATTGTGATGGCCTGTAACGAGATGTCAGAGTCGAAGACCGGAGCCCTCATTGTCATCCGGAAGGAGGACGACCTTAGGCCTTTCATCACCTCTGGCGACGAAATCGATGCCAAGGTCAATGCCCGTCTCATTGAGCAGATATTCTATAAGAATACCCCGCTGCACGACGGCGCGATGGTTGTGGAAAGCAACCGAATCAAACTGGCTGCGGGTATTCTGCCCGTGTCCCACAATAACAACATTCCCAAGGACCTCGGACTCCGTCACCGTTCCGCTATCGGCCTGACAGAACAGTGTGACGCACGGGTGGTGGTAGTGAGTGAAGAGACCGGCGACATCAGCGTATGTCAGCGCGGTAAGATTTACCGACATCTTACAGCTACGTCGCTCCAGAAAATGTTGCTTAAGAAATAATCAACGGGAGTTACGCAACCTCCCATCATAACCAAAAACGAATATGTTTTATATTGAAAAGACTTTTGAAATCAGTGCAGCCCATCAGCTGCATCTGAATTATGAGAGCAAATGCTCTGTGCTTCATGGCCACAACTGGGTTATCACCGTGTGGTGCAAAAGCGAAAAACTGGACGAGAACGGCATGGTCGTTGATTTCAACTACATCAAGCACAATGTGAAGGAACGTCTCGACCATCAGAACCTCAGCGAGGTACTGCCGTTCAATCCTACAGCCGAGAATATCGCCAGGTGGGTGGCTGAGCAGGTACCTTTCTGCTACAAGGCACGCGTACAGGAAACAATGAACAACGTTGCCATCTACGAGAAATGATGCGTGTCAACGAGATATTCTATTCCCTGCAGGGTGAAGGGTACTGGACAGGCACCCCCTCGGTGTTCATCCGGTTCTCGGGCTGTAATCTCCGATGCGACTTCTGCGATACACGTCACGAGGACGGTGTCCTGATGAACGAAACGGAAATCCTGAGCGAGGTTGCCAAATATCCGGCCCGCCATGTTGTGCTCACGGGTGGCGAACCCTCGCTTCAGGTGACAGAGAGTCTGGTTGCCGGACTGCATGCGCAAGGAAGACGGGTGGCCATTGAGACTAACGGAACCTGTGTGCTGCCCGACGGCATCGACTGGATTACCTGTTCGCCCAAGGCCGGGGGGGAGGTGGTTCTCGAAGAGGCAGACGAACTTAAAATCGTTTTCCTCGGACAGGATTTCAGTCCATATGAAAGCATCCGTACCCAGTGGCGTTACATTCAGCCCTGTTCAGGCCTCAACACGGAGGAATGCATAGCCTGGCTCATGCAACACCCAGACTGGAGACTGAGTCTTCAGACCCATAAGATACTCAATATCCGATGACTATAGACATACCCTATTTCGGTGAACTGGTGACGCAGGAGCCCTCAGCGGCAGCCTGGGTAGCATTGGTTATCGCCGTACTGCTGCTCGGAGTTTCCGGCATGATTTCCGCCTCTGAGGTGGCTTTTTTCTCGCTTTCACCCCAAGATCTCCAATGCCTCGACGACGAGGAGCATCCGTCCGACCCTGACATCAAGCGTCTGCTCTCGCGCAGCGACCGTCTGATGGCCAGTATCCTTATAGGCAACAACTTCGTGAATGTGGCAATCATCACCCTGTTTATGCTTTTCTTCGAGAGTATGTGGGTGAAAATATCATTGGCGCTGGACTTCATCATCCAGTCTGTACTGCTGACCTTCCTGCTTTTGCTCTTCGGCGAAATCATGCCCAAGATTGTTGCCAGCCGCGATTCGCTGAAATTCTCGCGGAGGGTGGCCCCCTTTGTATCCGCAATGGAAAGCCTGCTACGTCCGTTTACGGCCCTGTTGGTCAATTCGATGGGACACATCAACCGCCGGCTTGCCGACCATGTGGGCGCAGAGGAAGTGTCGTCGGAAGATCTGGGCAACGCCCTCAGCATTACACCCCAGGTCAACAAGGAGGAAAAGAAGATGCTGGAAGGTATTATAACCTTCGGCGACAAGAGTGTAAAGGATGTGATGACGTCCCGTATGGATATGACGGCGCTGGAGGAGAAAACCTCGTTCCACCAGGTGCTCCAACTGGTCAATGAGACGAAATACTCACGTATCCCCGTCTATCGCGAGACAGAAGATTATATCCAGGGTATCCTTTATGTAAAAGACCTTTTGCCCTTCCTGCAGCGCGGTAACGATTTCCATTGGCAGACACTGGTGCGCGAGGCTTATTTCGTACCCGAAAACAAGATGATAGACGACCTGCTGAACGATTTCCGCAAGAAGCGCCTCCACATGGCTATAGTGGTCGATGAGTTCGGAGGTACGGCAGGACTGATCACAATGGAGGATGTGCTCGAGGAAATCGTGGGCGAGATCCACGACGAGTACGACGAGGACAAGAAAACCTGGCGCAAGGTAGGGCAGAACGAATGGATCATGGAGGGCAAGACCTCGCTCAGCGATTTCTATAAAGCCACTGAACTCGACAGTGATTATTTTGACGACAAAACCGACAACTGCGAGAGCGTGGCAGGCCTGCTGATGGAAATCAAACAGGATTTCCTGCACCAGGGAGAGACGATTCATTTCAAGCGTCTCGACTTTATGATTCAGAACGTCGATAAACGACACGTAGAGAACGTACGTGTGAAATATCACGGAGATGAACGTTAGGATACAGACTTTGCCGGACGGTTCTCAGTTGGGGCTGTGGCAGATTGCAGAGACAGCGTCGGAACTGAAGGCGCAACTCCAGCTCCCCGACATGTATGCCGACCGCATTGCCAGGCTTCCGGAAGATTCCCGCCGAATGCGCGAAATCCTTGCCGTACGCTGTCTGCTCAAGGCAATGACCGGCGAGGAACAGCGTGTGCTCTATGACAAAGACGGTAAGCCGCTGGTTCCACAGCAGATGGAATCGGTACGTTACGAAAACGGAAAGGAAATCCATTATGTATGGTCATACCTGAGTATTTCCCACACCGACGGATGGGCTGCAGTGATTTTGTCTGACCATCCGGTGGGTATAGACATCGAACGGCTTGGCAGACAGGTACAGCACGTCACGTCTCATTTCCTCAAAGCTCCGGAAATGGAATTTCTGCAAGATGACGTTGAACTCCATATCGCATGGTGCGTTAAAGAAAGTCTCTTCAAGATTCTGGGACGCGATTATTACGATCTCAGACGACGTACTTCCGTAAGGAAGATCTGCTATGCAAGACGAAACGGCAACAACCGTCAGGGAACGGTCGAAGTCGCTGTGGAGGAACAGGGATTAAAAACTCTGTATTTCAAAACGAATGACAATTTTGTACTCACATACATTTTTTAACATATATAATTTGGCAGATAAAGATAAAAAGACTATCTTTGCAGCCCTCATTCAAACTTTTTTTTATTTACAAACAACAATCAACAAAATGACACTCAAGAAATTTATGATAGCCTTAGTAGCTGTAGCATCCCTCTGCATGGTTTCATGCAGCAGCGATGATTCCGAACCCGTATCAGGAAAAGTAGTATGTCCCGCCACTTACGGCGTGACTTCGGCCTCTGCCCGATATTTCAGTGACATGACTTCCTTCCGGGGAACAGACGATGTGTCTTCGTTGCAGATTACCGCAGTTAATGACAACACAGTACGGGTTGCCTATGTGTCCAATCTCTGGGGGCCGGCCAACTTTGAGAGCGTCAGTGTGGTCGAAAGCAATGGCATATATCTGATGGAAGGCAAAGGTTCCATCACCACACCCGACCTTTTCGGCGGTGGTTCTGTCGAAGACGCCAAGACCTATCCCGATTTCACCTTCAAGGGCTATGTGGCCACAGACTCCACATCCTATGTTATTACAGGCGTTATGGGAGGCATGGGCGAGATAAAACTCGTATTTACACCCAACGATAAATAAACATCGTCCGGCGTGTTTTCACCTGCGATTTCCAAACTTTACCATCTGTTCATGCTGGGAGCTGCCGCTGTGCTGCTCCCGGCATGTGACGATGTTTTGGAATCCATCTACGACAACGACAAGATAGACAAAAAGGATACTGGGAGCGAGTACGGCTTCGTGCAATATGACTCCATCACCCGCCAGGGCGTCCTATACCTGGACTGTCGGGATTTCCGGGAGTGGACTTATGTCGATTTCCACAGGCAGACCTTTGATACGGTTGCCATTTCCGATGAAGGTTTCGTCCGGGATTCGCTTTTCCTCCCTGAAGGCGATTGGGATCTGGCATTTCACCGCTACGATATCCGTACCAACGGGGGAGAGGGTGCCGTGACAAAGGTCTTCTCGCTGGACGACTTGTCACAGGTTAATCCGGAGGCTCTGGAATGGATGCCCGACGAATGGGTCACCAGACGCATTGTGGTCAGCATGGACCGTGTTTTCGATATCCTTCAGCCCGATGCTCCGACACAGGATGTCTATGACTATCTGGACTACATTCCGGGTCAGCTCAATCCTGTCCTTTCCGACTGGATACGGCTTACCTATCGTATAGGCCCTCCCGATTTTAATCCCACAGGACTGGTCTATGTGGCCCGTTTTGCCGACGGGACGCTCTGCGCTTTCCACGTTGACAGTTTTGCCCATCCTACCACACTCCTGAAGGGTTATCTCACTATCTCATTCATTTATCCCCTCTGATGTTAGCGTCACTTCTTCTAGCACTCGTCACTCCGATACCAGCCGATTCAGTGGCCGATACGCACGATCTGGAACAGGTCGTGGTGACGGCTACGCATACACCCAAGATGCTCAAGGAGGTGCCTGTGCTGACACGGGTACTGCGGGCCCGAGACATACAGCGACTGGATGTCACCAATGTGGAGGATTTGCTCCAGCAGGAGGTGCCCGGACTGGAGTTCACCTATTCGATGGCCCAGCAGCAGTCTCTCAATTTCTCAGGATTCGGCGGCAGTTCCGTGCTGTTTCTGATCGATGGTGAAAGACTGGCAGGAGAGGCTTTGGATAATGTGGATTACGCCCGTCTTTCTATGCAGGAAGTCGAACGCGTCGAGATTGTCAAAGGCGGAGCGTCCGCCCTATACGGCTCGAATGCCGTGGGCGGTGTGGTCAATGTCATTACACGGGAGAAAAAAGACCCATGGGCAGTGAATCTCAACCTAAGAGGCGGCAGCCACGGAGCCTGGCGGACAGGAGTCTCAGCCAGTATCAACAAAGGCAACTGGAACAGTCTCACCACGTGGCAACGTGACCAGATGGGAGCCATCCAGCTGAGCAAGGACGACGATATCCAACAGCTCTATGCCTACCATTCCGACAACATTCGTGAGCGTCTCATCTTCCGTCCATATGACGGGATGAAACTCACTGGCAGGTTAGGTTATTTCTACAGGCAGCGCCGACCGCTGGATGTGTCGCGCGAACGTTACAGGGATGTGACAGCCGGGCTTGCGGCCGATTGGCAGATATCCGAGAATGATATTCTCAAACTCCGCTATTCCTTTGATCAATACGACAAGTCGGATTACTACTCTGCACAGGGCTATGATATCCGCGATTACAGCAACGTTCAGCATAATATTTCGATTCTCTATAATCGCACCTTTAACGGGCGGAACCATCTCATAGTGGGTGGGGATTGGATAAGAGACTATCTGATGACCTATCAGTTCAGCGGAGATCACCGGCTGCAGCATAAAATGGATGTCTTTACCCAGATTGATTATTCTCCGCTTGACCGTCTTTCTGTAGTGGGAGCAATGCGTTGGGACTGGTATTCACTCGGCGAGGGATCCCGTGTGTCAGGCAAGCTCTCACTGATGTACCGTGGAGACCAGTGGTCCCTACGTGCCGGGTATGCCGGAGGCTTCCGTGCCCCCACGCTGAAGGAACGCTACATGCGCTTCAATCCCATCCAGGATTTCACGATCTATGGCAATGAGGGACTGAAGGCTGAGGTTTCCCACAATTTCTCAATCACGGGTGAATCTTATGGCACAGTAGGCGATTGGATGCGTTGGAACGCCTCTGTGTCGGGTTGCCTCAACTTTGTCAATAACCGCATTACCACGGCCTGGTACGATGTTCTCTATGTAGATGATGCCCTAACCCACGGCATGAAGTATCTCAACATCGACCAAGTGCGAATTTTGGGAATCGACGTGAACGGCGAGGCCCAGTTCTCCCATGGGCTGAGTCTCAAGGCCAGTTATAATATCAACCACGAACATACGCCAGCAGGCATGGCGACGGTAGCGGCCACACGTCCGCAGAGTTTTACGGGGCGCATTGGCTGGGACCATCGTTTCTCTTCTCGCTATGCCTTCCAGTGGACGTTGTCCTGCCGAGCCCTTTCATCGGTAACCACCGATCAGTTTACGATGTTCAACTACACCGATATCACAGCCGGTCAGGCCGCCGAGACAACCTATCCGGGCTATGCACTTTGGAAGATTATTTTCACACAGGATATTTTCAAGGGTATCCGCCTTTCGGCCACGGTCGACAACCTGTTCAATTACCGTCCGTCGTTCTATTATGCCAATTCAGCTATGACCGACGGAACAACATTCAGCATAGGTTTCTCCATCGATCTCCAGAACCTTGAATTTAAATAAAAGAATGGTTTAAAACGAAAAACCTTCTCCACATCGGAGAAGGTTAATTTTCGGGTGGACGCTGAGGGATTCGAACCCCCGACCCTCTGCTTGTAAGGCAGACGCTCTGAACCAGCTGAGCTAAGCGTCCTTGATGTTTAGCATTGGTCACCGCAGGCAACCTTATGAAAGCTAAGCGTACCGGGTGATTGGCACTTATGGCCGCTTTTTTCTAATTGCGGTTGCAAATATAGTGGAAAAATGGAAGATAACCAAATCAAAATCGGAAAAAAAGGAAGAAAAGAGAGTAAAAAGTTGTTTTTATGGAGATTTTATAAAGTCTATGTTGCAAAAAAACACTATCTTTGCCACCATATGATAACAGATTGGTTGCCTACATCGGCAAAAGAAGTAGAGGCTCGCGGCTGGACAGAACTGGATGTCATCCTGTTTTCAGGAGACGCATATGTGGATCATCCCTCCTTTGGTGCGGCTGTAATCGGCAGAGTGCTGGAGTCGGCAGGCTACCATGTGGCCATTGTGCCCCAGCCCAATTGGAGAGACGACGGGCGTGACTTCCGCAAATTGGGGCAACCGAGACTCTTTTTCGGCATCTCGCCGGGTGCGATGGACTCGATGGTGAACCACTATACCGCAGCACGTCGTCGTCGTTCCGACGATGCCTATACGCCTGACGGAAAGGCCGGGATGCGTCCCGATATGCCGAGTATCGTTTATTCTGACATGATACGCCGCTTCTGGCCCGAAACTCCTATTATATTAGGAGGCATCGAGGCCAGTCTGCGACGTTTGTCTTACTACGATTATTGGGAAGACCGCCTCAGGCCAAGCCTTCTGACAGAATGCAAGGCCGATATGATTGCCTATGGCATGGGCGAGAAGACCATGCTGGAAATAGCTCGTCGCCTGGACGGGGGAGAGAGTATAGTGTCGATGAAGGATATTCCGCAGACTGTCGTACGCATGACTCAGGCACCCGGCCCAGAGAACGTCAACCCGGAAAAGGATGTCGTTCTGTGGAGTTTCGAAGAATGTCTCAAGGACAGAAAGAAGCAGGCATCGAACTTCCGCCATATCGAGGAGGAAAGCAATAAGTGGCACGCCGCCCGCATCTGGCAGCAGACCGGCAAAGAGGCGGTATTGGTCAACGAGCCATGGTCTCCGCTCACAACACGCGAAGTGGATGCTTCTTTCGATTTGCCGTATACCCGTATGCCCCATCCCCGTTATAACGGTAAACGAATTCCGGCTTACGAAATGATACGCCACTCCGTCTGTATGCACCGTGGCTGTTTCGGCGGCTGTTCCTTCTGTACAATCTCGGCCCATCAAGGCAAGTTCATTGCTTCGCGTTCCAAAGCAAGCATCCTGCGCGAGGTGGAGAAGGTGACCCAAATGCCCGATTTCAAGGGATATATCTCCGATTTGGGCGGCCCGAGTGCCAATATGTATGGCATGCACGGTAAGGATATGAAACTCTGTGAGAAGTGCAAGAAACCATCATGTTGTGCCCCGGTCATCTGCCCCAATCTGAATGTTGACCATCAGCCGTTGCTCGATATTTATAAGGCCGTTGACCAGATGCCTGGCGTAAAGAAATCGTTCGTGGGAAGCGGTGTGAGATATGACCTTGTGCTCCACGAAGGGAAAAACGGCGAGTTCCGTGAATGCGGTATGCGGTATGCTGAGGAACTGATCCGCAACCATGTGTCAGGTCGCCTGAAAGTGGCCCCCGAACACACTTCCGAAGCTGTGCTCGGAATTATGCGAAAACCCTCGTTCGCGTTGTTCCATCGCTTCAAGGCCCTCTTTGACGAGATAAACCATCGTGCCGGCCTCAAACAGCAGATTATCCCGTACTTTATCTCTTCCCATCCGGGATCAACCGAGATAGACATGGCTGAACTGGCAGCAGAAACCAAACGGCTGGATTTCAAACTTGAACAGGTGCAGGACTTCACGCCGACACCCATGACCGTCTCGACTGAAATTTACTACACAGGCTATCATCCCTATACGCTCGAACACGTCTTCTGTGCCCGTACGCCTGAAGAGAAACTACGCCAGCGCCAATGGTTCTTCTGGTATCAGCCAGAAAACCGCGGAACACTCACCAAGGCCCTCCAGCGTGCAGGACGTCTTGATCTGGTTGCCAAACTTTTCGGAGGCATGAGCCACGGACCCGGCAACGCTGGATCCCAACCCAAAAACTTTGTGCCAAAAGGGGGAGGACAGACCAGGTTCGGCAAACAGAACGAACGGAAGAAACCCAATCGCTACGATCGCGGAAATCGGAGTAATCCGAAGAAATAACCGCGATTGACAAAATGACATTTATGCCAGATGGCACGCTTTTTGCAGATAATATCGAGAAACGAATTATCGAAATAACGAAATATTTTATAATTAAAAAGAATAAAAACTATGATGTATTGGATTCTTTTCATCGGCATCGCCATTGCGAGTTGGCTGATTCAGAAAAATCTCGAGAAGAAATTCAAAGAATATTCCAAACTGCCAGTTATTATGACAGGTAAGGAAGTGGCCGAGAAGATGTTGCGTTCCAACGGCATCACCGATGTCAAGGTAGTAAGCACACGCGGTATGCTGACGGATCATTATAATCCGGTTGACAAAACCCTGAACCTTAGTGAAGGCGTCTATAACGTGGCTTCCGTAGCGGCAGCTGCCGTAGCTGCCCATGAGTGCGGTCACGCCGTTCAGCACAAATATGGCTATGCCCCTCTCAAACTGAGGTCCGCGCTCGTGCCGGCTGTCAATATTTCCAGCAAATTGGTGACCATTGTTCTTTTGGTGGGTATGTTCCTGATTGAGACCTTCCCCCAGATTATGCTATTGGGTATCATTCTGTTCGGTGTGACAACGCTGTTCTCCGTAGTGACCCTTCCGGTTGAAATTGATGCGTCCAAACGCGCCCTTGCGTGGCTGGATCACAGCGGACTGACATCGGGCGAGACCCAGAAAAAAGCCGAGTCTGCACTTCGTTCTGCAGCCTACACCTATGTGATTGCCGCCGTGAGTTCGCTCGCTACGCTCCTGTACTACATTGCCATCTTCATGGGCGGTCGTGACGACTGAACTTTTTATGGGTAATGATAATGAAGAAGCCCCCGCTGTCAGGCGAGGGCTCCTTTTTGTAGTTCGCCCAGCATGGGCATACTCTAACGGGTGCAAGTCCCGAGTGAGCCTAATAGCGGGAATCACATAGCCAAGCGCAAGGGTGTCCGTCGTGAGGCGTAGTGACCTACTTTCGGATGGCTGACATGCGCAGTTTCTTGGAAGAGACCGACCAATGGCTACGCAGTCGCATCCGCATGTGTATATGGAAATGTTGGAAACGGGTACGCACCCGCTTTAAGAACCTACGAGAATATGGTATCGCCAAGTCACAGGCATGGCAATGGGCAAACACCCGAAAGGGCTATTGGCGCGTTGCGCATAGTATCATGTTGCGTGCAGCTACCAACGAGAGGTTAAAGAGCGAAGGCTACCCTTGTCTGATAGATTACTATGTGAAGCTGCATCCGTGTTAGGAACCGCCGTATGCGGAACCGCATGTACGGTGGTGTGAGAGGTCGGAAAATGAAGTAGGAGGAAAACTACTTCATTTTCCTCCTACTCGATTGGTAAGATAATATTATTTCGTGAAAATGAAACTGTCGACATCGAGCCAGGCAGCATCGTTCTTGGTGCCGGGACGGCAGTTGAAGAGGCCAACCTTGGCTCCGATCCATTTGCCAGGCTGGGCCGCAAATTCGGAACCCAGTTCCTTGTAATTCTTGCCGTCCAGACTGTAATAGAAACGGCAGAGCGTCTGGGGTACAACTTTGCCCTTGGGACGATGGCCGCGTACTTTGACACGGAGCCAGAGGTCGGGAGTGGTGATGCGGGCCGAAGGTTTGACCTGACCCACGCCGACGGAAGCGTATTTCACGGTGTAGGGCTCATCGCCCTTCACTCCGTCGATTTCCACTTCAGCTTCGACTTCTTCTTTGCCGTCCTTGAGACATTTCTTGCAGTTCACACGTTGGAGTCTGAACTTACCGTCTCCCATGTCCACAATCTTGAGTGCAGCATAGTCTTGCCCCATCATGATGAGACCGGCATTTTCTCCGCGTGCTTTGAATTCGGGATTGGGTGCGAATTTGACTTTGGCAGTTGCCGTGAAGTTTTCGGCAGGCAGTTTCTGGAGCAGCAGGTTGGGACAGTCGGACAGATTGCGGAAGCCGGGCAGATGCTCAACACCGTAGAGACGGAGCCTCGAGTTGTTGGCATCACAGAAATACCAATAGTGGCTCCACGGACCCTGCCACTGCCACTGCAGCCCCAGGGTTGTCGTGTCAAATTCGTCACTCTCGGCAGGCTGGTAATTGCCGGACGAGGGGAGGTTGGGTTTCCGGTATTCATTGACGGGTGTGCCCACACCATCGCCGTCTTTGTCTTCTCCGATGACCGGCCAGTCATTCACCCATTTCATGGGCTGCAGGTGTACCACACGTCCGTAGGCATCCTTGTCTTGGAAATGCAGGAACCAGTCCTCGCCGTTCTGGGTGTCCACCCACGCACCCTGATGAGGGCCGTTGATGTGATTCAGATCGCCACCCTGAGCCATCGAGATGTATTCCTCATAGGGACCGAAGGGCGAACGAGAACGCAGCGTGACTTGCCAGCCGGTGGGTACGCCTCCCGCAGGCGACATAATATAATAGTAGCCGTTGCGTTTGTAGAACTTGGTGCCTTCAATTGTGGGTTGTGTCTCATGTCCGTCGAACACAATCTGCGAGGGACCGGTCACTTTAGTGCCGTCGGGCGAGAGGGGAGCAACGAACAGAACCGACTTCACACCGGCACGCGATCCTGCACAGCCGTGTGAGAGATAGGCTTTTCCGTCTTCATCCCACAGCGGGCAGCAGTCAATCAGGCCTTTGCCCTCCTTTACCCATACGATGGGTTCCCATGTGCCACGGGGGTCCTTCGTCTTGGTCATGAAGAGGCCGTTGTCGGGATCGCCGCAGTAGATATAGAACCAGCCGTCGTGGTAGCGGATGGAGGGCGCCCACACGAAGTTGCCGTGCTGAACAGCCTTCTTCCAAGACTCGTCCGGATAGTAATCTGTGAGGGCTGCTCCTACTATTTCCCAATTCACAAGATCGGTAGAATGCAGAATCTGCAGTCCGGGGAAACTGGCAAACGACGACGATGTCATCCAGTAGTCGTTGCCCACACGGCAAACGTCCGGGTCGGAATAGTCGGCATTGATGACGGGATTGCGATACTTACTTGCGGAAATGTTGGGATTCCAAGTGGCCGAGGGTGTCTGTGCAGCGGCAGTGTCTGTCAGAATGCCGATTGCCAGTAAAAGGAGAAAGTTCTTGTACATTTTCGGGTGTTTGATTTCAGTTTTGGATATGTATTTTGTGGCAAAGATACATATATTTTGATAAAAACACAAGTTTTTGGGCAAAAAATTTGGATGTTTCAAGTTTTTTTTCTATCTTTGCCGAAATAAAACCTGAATTCAAATGAAAAAGTGCATTCTCTTATTCACAGCACTATGGCTCAGCGTTACATATGCAACCGCACTTCCTAACTCTCCGGTTATGGTACAACAGGACGCTGTAGGAACTCCTCCGGAATTCCCTGGCGGTAAACAGGCAATGGAACAGTTTATCAGCGAGAACCTCCAGTATCCCGAGGCTGCAAAGCAGGCTGGCATATCTGGAAGTGTCATGCTACAGTTCAATGTCCATCCCGACGGGTCCATCAGTGATATTGCTGTTTTCTCCCATCACAAGAACACCGACAATCCTGACCTGATTGCCGAAGCCAAACGTGTGGTGGGACTCTTCCCCAAATTCCAGCCCGCCACGATTGACGGACAGGCAGTCGAGGCCAATTTCATCGTCCCCATCCGTTTCAAGAAGGGGAGCGGCAAGGGCGGGTTCCGTAGCGAAATGAATGCTGCACGTTCCTATACCGACGAGAAAGGACGTGCCGTAGTTGAACCCGATTTCGCCGACAACGGTGCGATGGGGCTTCGTAAGTTTCTGTTCCGCTACTTGGTGATTGATCCCCATGAGAAGGAATATGATCAGATGGCAGGAGCTACCGTAGTGCTCGAACTTACCATCGACAAGGAAGGAAATACCAAGGATGTCGATATAGAGAGCTCGACTTGCAAACTTCTCAATGACCGCGCTAAGACAATCGGCAAGAGTCTTCCCAAATGGAAACCTGGAACCATCGACGGAAAGGCCGAAAAGATGAAACGCAAACTGACACTCAAGTTCGAAGGAATGAGAGGAAACAGCGGCCCTATGGTCGTCAAGAAATAAACAACCCCGAGATAGCAGAAACGCCGAACACACTTCGCGACCGGGCTTCTGCTTCTCCAGATACAAGTTACTCATAGTCCAGATACGATACCTTATTATAAATAAGTATTAAGAATTTCAAGACATTAATGTCCCGTAGCCTTAACTTTCTGTTGTGCATGCTGACTTCATTCCTTTTGGGAATAGGGTTGACAGGTTGTAAGGAATATTCAAAGCAGACTCATCGCGTCGGTGTGTCTTTAGGTAGCTGGAGTCCCCATCATCAGCAGTTGCTGAAGGAGATGGAACGTGAGGCCGACAATGCAAACTGTATCGAATTGGATACTAGAATTGCTGACGGAAATACCGGACAACAACTGACCGACATCCGTGAGTTGGCAGAATCCGACGTGGATATGCTCATTATCTGTGCCGGCAATCCCGAGGCAATGGCGCCGGTGATAGAGGAGATTTTCGACCAAGGTATCTCGGTGCTGCTGGTCGACAATGTGCTGTCCAAAGACTGCTATACAGCCTTCATTGGTGCAGATTTCTACGATATGGGTCGTTCCATGGTTGAATGTCTTGTTCGAACATGTGGGACCAAAGGCAATCTGATTACTGTTTCTCACGAGAACAGCCGTCCCAATGTAGCCGCAGGACTGGCCGGACTCCTCAATATGCTTCGCGATTATCCCGATATCCATGTGGTGGCCCAGGTGGAAGCCTCCAATCCAGATGCAGCAACTCAGCGGATGTCTGAAGTGATCGAAGAGCAGGAACACATCGATTTTATCTTAGCCGAGTCGAATGATTTGGCGCAGGGAGCCCTCAAGGCTATGTACAGCCATGGGGCAGAGAAAGTGCCCGTCATTGTTGCCGACAAGGAAGGATACCGCAGCGATGCCCTCAAAGCCCTCAATGCCGGTACGATTACCGGCGTTGTGGAGTCGCTCACTGGCGGAGAACACGTCATTCGTCTGGCAAGGAAGATTCTGGACGGGAACCAGTTCTCCCGTTATAACTATTCGGTTACCAATATCATTGATGCCGGAAACGAAACCCTGCTCTCAACTCTTCGAACCGATTTGGAGGACGAAATGAAGAACAGCGACGAGATGAACCGTCTTTATGACGATTTGCAGGCATCTATCCTCAAAAACCGCTACATCAATATCTTCGTGGCTGTGTTCATCTTTGTTCTCCTGGTGTCGGTTTGGATGCTTGTGCGATATCTTGGTAAACGCAAAGAGAACCTGGAAAAACTCACCGTAGACAAGAGCCGTGTTGAGAAGGAACGTTCCAGCCTGAAGGACCAGAACCGCGAACAGTCTACAACTCTCGAACAGGGACGCCGGTTCGTGTCGTCTGTAAGTCATGACTTGCGAACCCCGCTGACCCTTATTCTCGACCCGATGCGTCAGCTCCAGGCCAGCAAGACACTTTCTGCCGAGGATCGTCGGCTCGTCAATCTGATGGTTCCGAATGTCAGAATGCAATACAGACTCGTACGCCAGCTCAGCGACATTATCCATTATAAAGACGATACGAACCGTCTGAACCTCCAGAATTTCGACTTTGCGAAAATTATAGGCTATTGGATTGACCAGTTCAGAAACGAGGCGGTTCCTAAACATCTGACGTTTAATGCCGAATTTGCTGAGGGCGACTATCGGATGACCGGCGATGAGGACAAAATCGTCCGTATAGTTTATGACCTCCTGGGCTACTCTTTCAAGTTCACGCCCATCAACGGTTCTGTAGGCTTTAACGCAGCGGTGGAGGGAACCGGTGAAAAACGTTTCCTCGTTGTGACCATCTCTGATACCGGTATCGGTATTCCGAAAGGTGTCAAACCTCACTTCTTCAATCCATATATGTCCGAGAATGAGACGGCAGGAGCTTCATCGATGGGACTGGTGCTCGCCAAAATGTTCACCGAATTGCACCATGGTGAAATATCCGTATCCGACAATCCCATCGGACGCGGTACTGTCGTGACGGTTCGTATCCCGATGTCCCAACCCGCAATTGCCGATCAGGGACAGGCCGCCAACATTTACCTCGAGGAGGAGAATAGGCTCACTCGTGAGATGATGGAATCCATGTCTGACATTACGTCGCTCGAGACACCCACCATGCATCACGATGTGATTGTGAACATCGATTCCGAATTGTCCGTCGAACAGTCCGATGGGGACCCGCGTCCCGAGGTGCTTATTGTGACAGACAACCATGCCATGCGTTGCTACCTCCGTCAGTTGTTGTCGGATACTTATAATATTGTGGAGGCTGCCAACGGACAAGAAGGCTTCCAGATTGCCATCCGCCGGATGCCTGCTATAGTCATCACCGAAGGTATGATGTCCGTCATGAATGGTTGGGAACTGGCCGCCAAACTCAGAGACGACCGCCAGACGATGCATATTCCTGTCATTATGCTGACGGCTTATTCCGACAATTACCACATGCAGAAAGCCTATGAGTCCGGTGTGGAGACCTATATAACCAAACCTTTCCACGGCGAGGTTCTCAAGGCAGCCGTGGCGAATCTCCTCGGCAATAACAGGGCCGAGAAAGACAGTCTCAAAGGGACAGCAGTTTCACAAATGCATCCGCGGAAGGATTTTGCGAAAGCCGAACAGACGTGGACCGAGAAACTCTATGCCTATGTTCAGGACCATATCTCCGATCCCGACATTACCGTCGAGGATCTTAGCCGCGAGTTCAAATTGGGACGAGTACAGTTCTATCGCCGTTGCAAACAGCTCACCTCGATGCCTCCGAACGAATTCATCCGTACCATTCGTCTTAAACGGGCTTTCACACTCCTGTCAACCACAGATATGTCCATATCGGAAGTTGCATATGCCGTCGGATTCTCGTCTCCCAGCTATTTCTCACGCTGCTATCGCGACTACTTCGGACAGACACCTAAGGAGCGCCTCAATGAAACTAAATAGCTCAATGCAACAACATCAAAAGCGACAAAAAACGGCCAAATAGTTGCTTTAAAGCATAAAAAACGGAGTGTTTGTGTTAATGTGTGTTAAACATAATCCCAAAATGGGCAACATGTGAAATTTTTCGTTTATCTTTGCACTGTGAAAGATGTATGATATAGTTTGTTATTATTTCCGATAGACCTGGATTCGGTAACTGGTTCTTCTTTCATCATTGTTTGTATGTTTGTTTGTATGTTTGTTTGAATGTAGTTTCGTATTAATTCTGATTCCGGTTTAGAAAACACAGCACCAGTTGCTTTTTACTTCGTGAAGAAGCCATTGAGTCAGGTCAAAAAAATCCCCGGCCCTGTCGTAAGACACGGTCGGGGACAAATTTTTCTTCGGGAGAACGGAAGTCGTATGGTTCAATCCATGTGGAACATTTCGGGCAGGGGAATGGAAACGGGCGAGTTGTCAGGATTTGTTTTCATGATGTCTGCCATATATGCCCACCATTCCTGACAGATCTTAGTACTGCCCAGGTCCTGGCTGCCGCCTTGGCCTTCCAGTTCCTGGTAGGCAAAGAGAATGTTGGTCTCCTCGTCGAGGTAGATTGAGTAGTTACGTACACCGCTCTCAGATAGGAGCTTGCGTAATTCGGGGAAGAGGTTGGCATGACGACGCTTATACTCTTCTTTCTGTCCGGGATTCAGGAACATTTTGAATGCTTCGCGTTTCATTTGGAAAAGGGTATTTTTAGGAATTTAGAATATTTCGCCCGAAGCGACATCTTCCGAGAAGATGGGCTCCTTGGTTTTCTGTTCGGATTGATACAGGTGAACGGCCGAGTCGTTCATCTTGGGATGCTGGCTCTTCAGCAAATGTAAAACCTCAGCACCGGCCCAGATTACTGGACCGTAGCCGTGAGCAGCTACTGTCGAGACGGGACGGTAGGCATAAAAGGCGGGATCGAAGCCCATGCCCGTACCTACGCAGGTGCCGTCTACCTGACCAAGACTGTTCACCTTGGTCGCTACGGCATTCCAGGCAAGCAGTACGTTCGAACCGTAGGCCTGAGCATCCACCCAGCCCTGACTGATGGCGTGTGCGATACAATAGCAGTAGATGGCGGTGCATGATGTCTCAAGGTATGTGTCAGGACGATCGAGCAACTGGTGCCAGAATCCGGTCTTGTCCTGCAACTGGCACAGACCTTCGATGTGTGCTCTCAACAGATTCATAAGTTCGCCTCTCGAGGGATTCTCTTCCGATATCATGTCCAGCACTTCGCAGAGCGTCAGGATGGCCCAGCCGTTGGCGCGGCCCCAATGGAAGGAGGGATGGGGCGTCATTTGCTCTACCCATCCGTGGCGGAACAGTTTCTTGTCCGATACCCACATCTTATCGCGGAACAGCTTCACCTGGCGGATGGCCTCGTTGATGTATTCGAATTTCCCCGTATAACGGCCATAATATGCTAGGCACGGAATGCCCATGTACATATCGTCCAACCAGACTGTATTGTAGTGGGGCCGTTGTCGCGCAAACGTGCCGTCCTTCAGTCGGTACTGCACTGTGTTCACATATTTAATATAACGGCGTATCAACGGCATGTACAGACCTGTATCGCCCTTCTGGGTCATCTGCAATCGGATCAGGGCGGTGGCCATTGCTCCGGCATCATCGAGGGCAGAGGGAGCTACCACACGGCGCATCTGTTCGTCATAGCGCGGATTCTGGGCGATGATGGAATCCATCTCGGGGGCTAACTGGGCAATCAGTTTGTAGCGGTCGCTCACGTATTTCAGGTAGGCCTTGTCGCCTGTCGCCTTGGCTGCATCCAGCATGGCGGCATACGTCACGCCCCATTCGTATGAGGTCAGACGGAAGGTGCCCTGGTGCAGTTTCCCGTCGTCAATCGAAGCGGGGGTAACCTCGTTCAGGTAGTTGAGCACTCTGTCCATCACAGCCTTCACATCTCCCTCTTTGGGGATACCATAGGGTGTTTCATACTGTGGTTCAAGCAGGTGTAGCATCACGTCGTTGCCTGACGATGCGTTGTTGGTGGCAAGGGTGCCGGTCTTGGAGCCGGGGGCTACTGCTGTGGCCTTTTCGTCGGGACGTTTGGGGCCGCATGCGGTCAGGAGGATGGCTGCCAGTGCATAGGCGGCCGTTTGCATGGAGATATTCATAGCGGATAATTTATTTTTTGTCTCGTTATTACTTGATGATTGTGCCGCGGAACTTCTTGCCTTTCTTCAGGTCTGCACCGAAGTAGAAGCCTGCCTGCGGAGGCTGGTTGTAGGCCACGTTCTGGGTGGTCAGACAGTGACGATAGGGCGGATCCTGCAGGAATGTCCAAAATCGGAAGGGCGTCTCGTAGGGAGTCACATACAGTCGCAGATGCTGCTGGTCCAGGGTGGGGAGGAGCACCTCCTCACGCCAGTCGCCCAGAATATCGCCTTCCAGACATGGATTCGACTTTGTACCATTGATGCGGTTCACCCCTTCGAATCTTACCAGAAGTTCGGTTTCGCCTTTCTCCCAGTTCCATTTGGTGATGGACGTGCCGTCATAGAGTTCTCTCAGTACGTCGCCGTCCCACCATACGGCCATGTTGATTGACAGGGCCTTGGGTTCTTTGCAGACCACTTGCCCGTAAGGCGAACGGATGCCTTCCGAGGCAATTGACCACATCTCTACACCAGGTGACGTGGGGTCGATATCTGCGGCCATGCCGCGACCTACGTCGATGTTAGAGGGAATGCGGAAGATGTTGCGGCCGGTCTTGGCGTCACGCAGCGTCGAACCGTCTCTCCGGTTTTCATGTACGTCCCATACCTGCAGGGCGTCCGAGTGGGGGAAGAAGGCGGTCACATGGATGGCGTCTCCGTGACCTGTCTTCGCTGTATGCAATCCTGTGCCGTCGTTGTTCACCGCCATCGATCCGTAGATGATTTCGTCACAACCGTCGCCGTCCACATCGGCTACGCTCAGGTTGTGGTTGCCCTGTCCGGCATAGTCGCTCCAGCCTTCGTTCGTGTCGAATACCCAGCGCGAAGTCAGGTTCTGGCCGTCCCAGTCCCAGGCTGCAAGAACGGTGCGGGTGTAGTAGCCGCGGCACATTACCACCGAGGGATGCTTGCCGTCCAGGTAGGCAACACAGGCCAGAAAACGGTCTACGCGGTTGCCGTATTCGTCACCCCATCCGCTCAGGTTGCCGCGTGCCGGGATATAATCTGTTGTTTGCAGAGCCTTGCCCGTGAGTCCGTCAAAGACTGTCAGGAATTCCGGACCGTCGATGATGTAGCCTGAGTTGTTGGCCCAGTCCACATCGGGATTACCAATCACCTGACCCGTGGCGTCTGTCGTGCCGTCGGCCGTCTTGCACACGAGCTCGGCCTTGCCGTCGCCGTCCAAGTCATAAACCATGAACTGCGTATAATGGGCACCTGCACGGATGTTGGGCCCCAGGTCGATACGCCACAACTGCTGTCCGTTCAGTTTGTAACAGTCGATATATACGTTGCCGGTATAACCCGCATGTGAGTTGTCATGCGCATTCGAGGGATCCCATTTCAGAAATATTTCATATTCGCCGTCGCCGTCCACATCGCCTATCGAGGCATCGCCTGCCGAATAGCTGTAACTCTCATACAGGTTGAACCACCCGTCATCGGGCCGGTTGATGGGTATGTCTATATATCCGGTGGGAGCGTTCGCAGGCAGTACGTATTCTGCCGTTTTGAGCCGTTTGTCGAACTTCTTCACGCTTTCAGATTTGGCCACCAGTTTGTAGGTTGCGGCCTCTGTGCCGCTCCATTCGTCTGTGTAATACGTCGATTCTCTCAAATCGTCTGCAATCAGTTTGCCGTCGCGATACAGTTGGAAAGTGATGTCTTCGGGGTCTTCGCGCAGGTATCGCCAAGTCACGGCAACCTGATGCTCGTTCTGACGTATGGCCACGAGACCGCGGTTCAGTTTTTCCATCTGCAAATGCTCAAAGTCATACCGGGGTTGGGCTGTGCTGCATGCAGCCCATCCTGTCAGCAGGATACCTGCCAGTAATAAGGAGTGGATGGTTCGTTTCATAAATAATTTGTATCGTTTTTTGGTTTATAATGGCAAAATATATCACATTTTGCGGCAAATATCGTATTTTTTTCGGAATTAAAGCGATTATGTCAGAAAAAAATGATAAATTTGCACCATTATTAACAATTAGGCACAAAATCATGGTTTTGCAAGACGAAAAAATGAACCGTCGTGAGGCGATAGAACGTTTGCTGGGAGGTTCGGTGGCGACACTCCTTATAGCAGGCGGGCTCACTGCATGTCGTCAGCGGAAGTCTTCCGATGCTCTGCAAGCCAACCCCGTCACCCAGGCTGCGCTCCACATTCCCTGTATAGCATGTGGCGACTGTATGCCATGTCCCTACGGTGTCGATATCGTGGGGTGTTTCGATGTATGGAACGATGCTGCCGATAACAACGAACTGCCTGATCCCAAGAAGGCTGCTTCGCCCCATTATGCAGCCCTTACTCGCTCCTTCCTGGCCGACTACCACAACCGCATCCCCCTGCTGGCCCGTGCCGGCCATTGTATCAATTGTCACCGCTGTGAACCGCTTTGTCCACAGCACATCCAGATTCCTGTTTTTCTCCGTCAGATGGAGTGGGTAGAACAAAATGCTGAGAACCGTACGTAGAACCATCGCAATTGTCCTGTGGCTCCTGTCCACTTTGTCGCTCCTGGGCATTTTCAGGGTTGCGTGGGTGGGTCGTATCCAGCTGGTACCGGCCCTCCTGGCCATCAATGTGGGCATCCTTGTGCTCCTGGCAATTGTCACGCTGGTCTTCGGTCGTGTCTATTGCTCGGTCATCTGTCCCATGGGCATCCTTCAGGACCTCGTGGGGTGGCTTTCCCGTCGTGTCCGTCCTGCTGCCAACCGCTATTCCCATCCGCTTTGGGGACACCTCACCCGTCCTCTTATATTAATAATAGGTATATGGGGCTTTGTCGAGGGCATCCATTGGCTGCCGGCTTTGCTCGATCCCTGGAGCGAGTACGGACGCATGGTCACCCAAGGTCTCTATCCCCTTTGGCTTTGGGTCAGGGATCTGCTCTCCGGCCTCAATGGTCCGCTCGGCACCTGGTTCGAGCATGAAGACTTCCATACTGCCAGTTTCCAAGCATCGGTCATTGCGGCCGTTGTGGCGCTATTTGTGTTCCTCACGGCCTGGATATGGGGTCGTACTTTCTGCAACAGCCTTTGTCCGGTGGGCTGGACGCTCAGCTGGCTCTCCCGATGCTCGTTGTTCACAATCTCGTTTGATGCTTCCCGCTGTGATTATTGCGGACGTTGTGAGGCCCGTTGCAAGGCTTCGTGTCTCGATGCGCGGAAGTTACATATCGACCCTTCGCGCTGTGTTTCATGCTTCGACTGCATTTCGGCTTGCGACAAGGGTGCGATACACTATCGTTTCCGTTATACCCGTCCCGCTTTGTCAGGGAAGGGGCAGGCCCACAACGAAAGCAGGCGTCAGTTTCTCGCTACTTCGGCTCTCTTCCTGCAGCTTCCTTTCGTGTCCAGGGCGCAGGATATTATTGAGGAAGGGTGGATTGACGAAGGGACTTACTATCGCACCGAACAGCTGGATGCTGAACATGAGAAACGGGTTAAAGTCTACAATCGAAAGGGGCAGCTCGTCGTCGAACGATACAAACCGGTCATGCCCCCGTCCACCGGCAACATTGCCCGCTATCTCACTCGTTGTACCTCCTGCCACCTATGCATAGTACATTGTCCTACGCATATCCTTCGGCCTTCCACCACAGAGTACGGTCCGGAGGGATTGCTCGTGCCCACTGTGAATTTCACTACCGGATTCTGCCGACCGGAATGCAATGCCTGTGCCGATGTTTGTCCAACAGGAGCTATACAAACCTTCTCCCTCTCACGCAAGCAGCGTGACAAGATGGGTGTAGCTGTCTTTAACTCGCTTACCTGCGTCACAGCCACCGACGATGTCGATTGTGACGCCTGTGTCCGCCATTGTCCCCACCAGGCCATCACAATGGTCGTGCGTGGCAACCATAAGGTCCCCAAGGTCACTGTTAACCGTTGTACCGGATGTGGCGCCTGCGAGTTCTATTGTCCCGCCCTCCCAAAAGCCATCCACATCGAAGGACTTCTCTCATAAGTAACCAACATAACTGTCAATTTCGAAATGTCAATCATTCTTCTTGCAGCTCTGCTGCCCGTTATCGTCCTCCTCAGCTTCATCTACCACCAGGACAGCATGAAGCCCGAACCTGCCAATGAACTTCTCAAAGCCTTCTTCTATGGCATCGGATCCGTCTTCGTGTCCATGCTTTTTTCCACGCCGGTAACCATGATTTATAATCCGGGAACTGACACTCTCTGGGGCTGTGTCTATACCGCCTTTATGCAGGCCGCTGTACCTGAGGAACTCGCCAAACTTATCATGTTGGGCCTCTTCCTGCGTAAGTGTGAAGCCTTCGACGAACACCTCGACGGCATCGTCTATGCATGTTGCGTGGGCATGGGTTTTGCTGCTGTCGAGAACATTATGTATGTTTTTGATGATCTGTCCAACTGGACTACGGTGGCTTTCATCCGTGCTTTCCTTGCTGTTCCAGCCCACTTCTTCTTCGCAGTTGCCATGGGCTATTATTACAGTCTCCAGCACTGGGATGCCAGACGTCGGACTGATCCTGAGGCTTCTACCCATGTCCAGCGTTATCGCTGGCTCATGATTCTCGTGCCCGTCTTCCTGCATGGCACTTACGACACCATATGTATGTTCATATCAGTCCTTGGCTCGGGTATTCTCTTCATTATCCTTCTCCTGTTCTGCTGGTGGATGTGGAAGGAGTCCAAACGACGCATTTCTGAACATTTTACCATAGACAAGGTCTATTTCGACCTCGGACAGGATCACGAAACCGGCGAACAGACACCTGAGGAAGTTTAAACCTTTCGCCCCCGTTTCCGTCATATTCATACTATGGCGCTTAGATTCCTTTCATTTCTCAGTTTCCTCTTCGCGTTCCTCGAGGTTCATGCCGCTTTCTCCGTTACGGGACGCATTGCATCCGCCACCGACGACACTCCTTTGTCTGGGGCGACGGTCCGGTTGCTCCAATTGCCCGACTCCACCTTCATTGTGGGCGGCTATTCCGATGCCAACGGGCAGTTCGTTCTGCCCGTCACCCGTCTGCAGATGAAGGGCGCCACAGAGCGTCTCTGCGTCTATGTCTCTTTCATGGGATTCCAGAAGGGGGAGAAGGTCTTTACTGTACGATCCAGTTCCAGGAACATCGCTCTCTCCGACATCTATCTGCAGGAATCGCTCAATGCCATTGCCGAGACTGTTGTCTCGGCCACTCCTCCGCCGATGCTTATTCGTGAGGATACTGTCGAATATTATGCCGACAGCTATAAGTCTCAGCCCGACGCCACCGTCGAGGATCTCATGAAACGTCTGCCTGGCGTTGAGGTGGCCGAGGACGGTTCCATCACAGCTCAGGGCGAGACGGTCCAGCAGGTCTATGTTGACGGTAAAGAGTTCTTTGGCAAGAATATCCAGGCAACTACCAAGAACCTGACAGCCGATATGCTCGAGTCGGTCCAGGTGGTCGATATGAAAACCGAAGAGGCTCGTCTTACGGGCATCGACGACGGTGAACGACGAAAGGTTATCAACCTCAAACTTAAACCCAAGATGCGAAGGGGATGGTTCGGGAATGCGGCAGGAGCCCTCGGCGATGGCGACGATATCGACATGCGGTGGGAAACGCGTGGCATGGCCGGCTATTTTCGCGGCAATATGCAGAATGCCCTCGTGGCTTCCGGCAGTAATACCAACAATGCGGGATTCGGTGACATGGGCGACAATGTAATGGGGTCTTCGTCCATGCGCGGACGTCGTAACAGCGGTCGTCGGGGTGACGGTCTCAACACGTCCTGGTCGGTAGGCGTCAATGTCAACTATGACGAGGGTAACCGTATGCGTGACCAGAATACACCGTTCGCCGTCGGGGGAGATGTCCTTTATGGCGGAAGTTCTCAGGACGAGTACTCGCGTTCCCATACCATCAACTATCTTCAGACGGGCAATACCGCTGCCGACAATCATAATTCAGGTAGCAACACCAGCCAGAACATCCAGCTCAACACCAAGTGGGAACAGACATGGGGTGAGAACGGTGCCCATCGTGTTCAGGTCCGCCCTTCGCTCCAGTTCAACCGGACTCGAACCGATGAATGGTCTTCATCTATGCGTTACCTGGCGCCCGAGGACTTCGAGTCCGCGCTCGACACCTTCAATACCTCATTCCTATCCCAGTCTGAACGTGCGGCCCATTTCGACCAAAAGGGCATTCAGTACGGTCTCTCCGCCACCTATAGCTACCAGATGCCTACCGCTCGCGGACGACGTCGTTCATCCGTGACTCTCGATTTCCAGGGGACAGCCAACGACGGAGATCAGTACACCCAGTCTTATACTTCCTATAGCACGGATTATGTGGCTGACCTTCGTTTCGACAACGATACCGTCATCGACCAGTGGCAGGAGGAGTCCAACCGCCGCAACAGTCTCCGCATGAGGCTCACACATCAGGAGCCTCTTGCCGATCATCAGTTCCTCGAGGCCTCCCTCTCGGGCAGCCTCTCTTCCTCCCATGCCGAACATCTCTACCATTTCCGCAACGGTGAGGCCTGGTCCGACTCGGTCAACAATGTCTCGTCCGATGCCTACAATTCCGATACGCGTACCGACCAGAGCTCCATTACGGCAACGCTGGCCTACCGTTTTGTGAACACCAAACGCAACCTCAATATCGGTATCGATGTCATTCCCCAACGGCAGACTTACGAGGATGCCTGCGATCACGATCGCGATTATACCCGTCGATATGTCAATTATGCTCCACGTCTGGAATACCGTTACTATTGGGACCGTCGCACCTATCTCCGCGTCACCCTCAACGGTAAGACCCAGCAGCCTTCAGCATCCCAGCTCCTCACTCGCAAGAACCAGAGTTCGGCCACACATGTGTCGCTCGGCAACAGTGACCTCGATCCGTCCTACAACATGGATCTGCGTATCAACTACCGTTCCTTCAATGCCGAAACATATACCACCCACGAGGCTACTCTCACGGCACGCGGTTCCTGGAACAACCTCTCGTCCAAACGCTGGTACAGTGCCGACCTGCGTACCGATACCACCATGACGGTCAACATCGGGGGACTGGGTTCATGGAACATCACCGGCACCTATCGCGGTTCCTATCCGTTCTACGACAATCTGTGGTATGTCACGACCTCAACTACCCTCGCTCATACCGTCTCCAAAGGTTATGCCTCCCTCCAGAGTGCCGACTCCGAAATCAACCAGACCCGCTCCTCGTCAGCCAGTACCCAGGCCGGCATCGCCTATCGTGGCGAGAAACTCAATGTCGAGCTCCATGCCAACTATGCCGTCCAGCACGCATCGGCTACGGTGGTCTCTAATAACAGCCTCGGTACGACGCACCGCTTCGGAGGACGTTTCAACATCACCTGCGAGCTGCCCTGGCAGTTCCGCTTCTCCTCCAACGTCAACTATACGGCACGTCGTGGCTTTTCGGCAGGCGTTACCCGCAACCAGACCATTTGGAATGCCCAGATCTCCCGCACCTTCCTCGAGAAACGCAACCTCTCGGCATTCATCAAGGTTTTCGACATCCTCGGTGAGAAATCTTCCATCTCCCGCACCATCTCCGCCACCTCGATGTCTGATCGCGAGACAACAACCCTCGGCCGCTACTTCCTTGTCGGTTGTTCAGTCAAGTTCAACCAGATGGGTGGTCGTCGCGGCAATAGGGGAGGTTCCGGATCCCGATCCGGAGGCCGTCGCGATGAACGTACCGTCCGCATGGGCGAATCCAATATGCTGGGTGGCGCCGGTTCCATGGGTGGGCCCGGTGGCGAGGAAAACCGTCCCGGCGATTAGTCCTTGCACCCCAAATACTGCCTTCTTCCGGATGTGGGATTTTCGGTTATTGATTATCGGTTATAGAATCCGGTGGCGCTGGGAAAATGGTTTTCTCTGTTTTTGTTTAATCATTTTCTTAATTTACTTATAAATTTTTTATAATTTCTCGCGAAGCGATTCCATATTTGTGCCGCCGGGAAATAATGCTCAATATTCAATGTTCCGTAAATTAACACTTTCGTTTTTCGCTCTGTTTTCCCTTTCCTCTGCAAGCGCCCAGGTAGCCGATTTCTTCCGCTACCACCAGGCCACAGCCCAGGAGAAACTCTTCATCACTACCGACCGGCCCTACTATCAGGCCGGCGACACCATCTGGTTCCGAGGTACCCTTGCCACTGCCGACCGGCTCTCCTATGTTGTCAAGTCCAACTACATCATTGTCGAGCTGCTCAACGCGGCCGACTGCACCGTCATGCGTAGGAAGGTCCTGCGTGAAGGTCTGTGCTTCGATCACTGTCTGCCCCTGCCCGGCGAACTCCGTACCGGCGAATACACACTGCGGGCCTACACTACTTGGATGCAGAACTTCCCGACCGACTTTCTTTTCTCCCGGAAACTCACCGTTGTCAATCCTGCCGAACCTGCTTCCGAGGACGTTCGCATCAATCCCGATTTCGCCCTGCAATTCTTCCCCGAGGGCGGCAGTTTCCTTGCTGGACAAACCCAGAACGTGGCCTTTAAGGCTGAGGGAAATAACGGCTTCCCAATGCCCGTACGAATGGTGATAAGGGATGCTGACGGTCGCGACATCCTCTCCCTGCGTTCTTCTCACGATGGTATGGGCTCCTTCCGCATACCTGCCGCCTCTGGTCTCTCGGCTGTGGTCACGGCTCTCATTTCTCCAGACTGCGACCAGCCCCTGCTCGACACGCTCCAGCAACCTGTCTCGCATGTCGTGCCCCTGCCCGAGCCACAGTCTGCAGGCTTCGCCATCGAGGTGACTGCCCAGGATGCTTCCACGCTCTCATGGCGCATCCTTGCGGCCGGCCCCGTTTCCGATTCTCTCACGCTCCTGCTGCATGCCGGAGCACGTGTGGTCGCTGTCCAACGGGTCATGCCGGGGGAGGGGACCCTCGATCTTTCCAACACCCGTGAAGGCATCAGCCATCTCATGCTCCTCGATGCTGCCGGCTGTCCCGTTTCCCGACGCCTCATCTTCCATCGTACGCCCGACAAGGCGACTGGTGGCGAGATACGTATGTCATGGAACGCGCGTGATCCCAAGGGCTACTGTGCCGTGAACCTCCATCTTCAGGATGCTGGCGGAAGTCCGCTCAGGGGTGATTTTGCCATCTCGGTCACTGACTGCGGCTACGTCAATCCCGACTACGATCCCTGGAGCGACAACATCGTGTCCGCTCTTCTTCTCACTTCCGACCTCCGTGGATACATTCACAATCCGGCCTGGTACTTCAGTGACGCTCCCGGCACTACTGCGGCCCTCGATCTCGTGATGCTCACCCATGGCTGGTGCCGTTTCCGCACCGATTCGCTGGTTTACAATCCCGACCGTGTCTTCGAGTTCCCCCTTGAGGAGAAGGAGTATGTCACGGGTCAGGTAACCCATCTGCCTAAGAATCTCAAGAATCCAATGATTTCCATAGTCGATACGGTGAGCAACACCTTCGGGTCTGCCCGTCTCGACGACGACAACCGCTTCTTTGTGGGCGGTCTTAATTTCCCCGACCAGGCCCTCCTCAACCTGCGTCTCACGGGCAAACGAACCATCATGCCCGAGTTTACCTTCGATCCCGAGGTCTTCCCCGAGGCTTCCCATCGTGAACCGTTCCGTGTCGATTTTGCGTCCTATGTGCGGAATCAGGCGGAACGTGAACTCTTTGTCGGACGCGACGGTATGCGTACCGTCATGCTCGACAATATCGTCGTGACAGACCAGCGCAAATCCAAATCGCCCTTCTTCAAGGGTATCGCGACCGAACGTTATCGCGATGCGGAATATCTTGCCGACAACTACGACCTCCACGAGTACAACGATGCTCTTCAGCTCATCAACCAGGTCATCGAGAGTGAATGGTCCATGCGGCTGTCGCGGCTCGAAGAGACCTCCGACGAGGCCGGTTCCTGGAACCAGTCCGAGGAAACCTCCGTCGCCAATGCTTTCGTCACCAATAACGCTACGACAATGTCTTGGGGTAAATGGGGCACTTTCGTCATCAACGACGAACATTACGACAATCCCTTCTCCGCCATCGGTGTGCTCCGTCGCATCCGTTCCGGGGATGTGGCCCGCATCGAGATTATCGACCAGATGCAGAATGCCATCGAACCCTTCTCCGGCAAGGTTGTTCTCAACGTATTCCTCAAGGAGGGTGCCGTCATCCAGAGCGGCTCTCTCGATGGACGCTTCGCCACCTTCCGCCGGTTCGGTTATACTCCCGCCCGGGATTTCTACAATCCTGTCTATGCTACCCCCGAACAGCGGTTCGCACCCCTCTTCCCTGATCTCCGTAAGACTCTCCGATGGATTCCCTCCCTCCAGACCGGTGCCGATGGCAACACACGGTTCGATTTCTATAACTCCGACCACACAGGTCCCCGCCAGATTACTGTCTCCGGACTCACCTTCGACGGCCGTCCCGTCCATGTGGTCAGGATAATTGATAAGTGATTTCCCTAAGTGTCATTTGGGGATTTTTTTTCACAATGTGCGACCAATTTTGCATTTTTAACAAAAGCAATGGTAAAAATTCCTTAAAAAATTCATATCTTTGTCACCATAAAACTACCATCCCGTGACCAGCCGCCACATCCCCTTGGGGATTGTGACTTGTCCGGAACCCAACGCGGAACAGGTAGTACATTCGGTTCTATGGCAAATACTAACACTCCAACCAGGATTGCCAACCTTGGGTCCTGCACTGCTGCATAAGGGCCTTGGCGTTGCCGTACTCAATGTTCAATGCTGAATTTTTTTTATGTTTTTTATGTTTAATATAAAATCTGTTTTCAACTGGTACTTCAGCAAGAGTGCACTGCCCTATTGGTGCATCTTCCTGCTCGATGCTCTCATAGTGTACGCCTCAGGCTACATTGTCTACTATTTCTTCTACGGAGGAGATGCTGTGGCAACCAATTTCCATCCGCTCTCGCGCATCCTTCTGCTCTACGTAGTCATCAGCATGGTGTGCTTCCGGGTATTCCATACCTATAGCGGAATCATCCGCTACTCCTCGTTCGCCGACCTCAAGAACGTGGCTTTCGCCAACCTGACGGCTATGGTTCTGGCTCTTTGTGTGCATTATTTCTTCGAACTGCCCAAGTGGCACGCCTTCGAGTCGGCACCCTTCTTTGCCAATATCAATGCGCGGGCCGTTATACTCCTCTACGTCATGGCCACAGTACTGATGTGGGGATTGCGTGTTTTGGTCAAAACGCTCTTCGAGATCACTACCCGTGACAAGGATGCTCTGCCCGTACTCATCTATGGAGCCATGAGCGGAGGTGTCGGTCTTGCCAAGTTCATCCGCAGTCAGAACCCGCCCCACTTCACAATCCGAGGCTTTATCTCGCATGACAGTAAGCTGAGTAATAGCATGATAGCCCGCGAACACGTCTATACTCTCGACGACGACCTGCGAGTCGTCATCCGCGAGAACAAGATTCGCGGCCTCATTGTCTCGCCCTACCGCATTAAGGACTTCCAGCGCGAGCCTGAGTTTCAGGACATGCTCATTGCCGAAGGGGTTAAGATTTATATGGCCCGTGGAGCACAGGAATGGACTGGAAAGAACGACGACTTCTCCAACGTGCAGTTCCGCGAGGTTAGTATTGAGGATCTCCTCCCGCGTGACGAGATTAAGATCAGCCTCAACGAGGTTGGCAAGATGTTGAGCGGTGCCCGTGTCCTTATCACCGGATCCGCAGGTTCCATCGGTAGCGAGATGGTGCGTCAGGTTGCCAAGTTCGGACCCGCTTCAATGATGCTCATCGACCAGGCTGAGACTCCCCAGCATGACATCCGTCTCATGATGAAGCGCGATTTCCCCGACATCCCGGCAGAGACCGTCGTCACCACCATTACCGACCATGACCGCATGGATCATATCTTCTCCGAGTTTCGTCCTGAATATGTGTTCCACGCAGCTGCCTACAAGCACGTGCCCATGATGGAGGACAATCCCACCCAGGCCGTCATCAACAATATCTGGGGCACCAAAGTCATTGCCGACCTCAGTGTCAAGTACGGTGTCCGCAAGTTTGTTATGGTATCCACCGACAAGGCTGTCAATCCCACCAACGTTATGGGCTGTTCCAAGCGTATCTGCGAGATTTATGTTCAAAGCTTAAACAAAGATGTAGCCTCGAAGTCTCAGGATTCCTGCCAGTTCGTTACCACCCGATTTGGTAATGTATTAGGGTCGAATGGATCTGTGATTCCCTTGTTCCGCGAACAGTTGAAGAACGGAGGCCCGCTCACGGTGACCCATCCCGACATCACCCGCTTCTTTATGCTCATTCCTGAGGCCTGCAAGCTTGTACTCGAGGCAGGCATCATGGGCAAGGGTGGCGAGATCTTCGTTTTCGACATGGGCAAGCCCGTTAAGATTATCGACCTGGCCCGTCGCATGATAGCCCTCTCGGGTGCCAAGGACGTCGAGATTAAAATCACCGGACTCCGCGATGGAGAGAAACTTTACGAGGAAGTGCTCAATGAGCTCGAGGGAACCAAACCCTCGTTCCACGAGAAGATTCGCATTGCCGAGGTCCGCGAGTACGAATATGCCGAGGTAGATTGCGAGATCCGCGAACTTATCGACATCGCCAACCGGTACGACGACATGGCCACTGTCCGCAAGATGAAACAGATTGTGCCCGAGTACAAGAGCAATCACTCCAAGTACGAGGCTCTTGACAGATAGATTAGCTGCTGTTTAACGGCAAATAACGTTGAAGATTAAATATTCCCTCACCGTGACATGTGCCTGGTGTCGCTACGGAATGAACAGATTAACCAGATTAATGAGAGCAGAGAAATCCGTTAAATCTGTAGAGGGAATAAATGAGGCGGAACAGGGGGAGAGGCACCTGTTTTCAATATACAGATTATTTTTGAGAATCTGTTATTTCCCTCAGATTTTTTTTCAAGATTTCAAAGAACT
This sequence comes from uncultured Bacteroidales bacterium, assembly GCA_905236195.1. Lineage (GTDB taxonomy): Bacteria > Bacteroidota > Bacteroidia > Bacteroidales > UBA3663 > Liminaster. The sequence continues at coordinate 190 of CAJOOX010000082.1, read as the reverse complement.
TGTGCCGATAGCTCTTCTTTTGCTATCGGGACTTTATATTCAAAACCCTCTTATGGGTGTGGGAAACTTTAGTTATAAATTGTCAGAAATGGTCCCATTTAAAAAAGGATGAATGTGAATAAGTGATGAGCTGATTTATTTCGTGTCGCGGGGAAATATCTGGACGTCACAGATTTTCGGGAGACGCGGC
>CAJOOX010000081.1 GCA_905236195.1 uncultured Bacteroidales bacterium | reverse complement strand
GGCAGCCCACGGACGGTCGGCATAGAACTGCCAGCCGCGTTCAATCACGTTCTCAATATGGTGATGGGTCGTGTCGCGGTTCATCGAAACCATGCGGCCGGGCTGGTCGGGCTGATTGAAATACACGCCGCGTGTGCCGCAGCCCGAAGTCTCCTCGCTGCCTACAATCTTCCAGTCGGGATGCTGGTTCTTACGGTTATCCACATCGTTCTGAACGATATAGTTGAAGCCCACCACATCGAGCCCTTTAATCATCTCCACGCCGCCGGCATTGGCCATTGTGGAATGTCGAGTGGGGTCCAGCAGACGGGTATGGGCGCGCATGGCCTCGGCCACCCGGCGTCCGTTGACGGCATTCTCCATGCCCCATTCCTCGTTGCCGTCGCTCCAGAGGATGATGCAGGGATGGTTTCTGTCACGCCGTATCATGTTCTCCAGCTGACGCAGGTGTTCGTCGTTGACACCCGAGAGACGCTGTTCCTCGATGACAAGGATGCCCTCGCGGTCGCAGATGTCAAGCAGGGCGGGCGTCATGGGGTTGTGGGAAGCGCGGTAGGCATTGCAGCCCCATTGTTTGAGCTGACGGATTCTCCATGCCTGCAGGGCATCGGGAATGGCTGCGCCCACGCCGGCATGATCCTGATGCATATTGACACCTTTGAGTTTCACCTGTCTGCCGTTGAGCAGGAAGCCCCTGTCGGCTGTGAACTGCACATCGCGTATGCCGAATGTTGTGACGTAGCGGTCGGTCTTGCCGCCGGCTCTTACGATGGTTTCCAACCGATAGAGATAAGGGTCGTTCGTATCCCACAGATGCGGCTTGCTGATTTTCATCATACTGCGTACCGAACGTGTGTCACAGGCTGCAAGGTGGAGTCGTCCCGGGGATTGGGTGTGCTTCACGATGGTATCGCCTTCGGCATCGATGATTTGCTGATATACCGTACACTCCTGTTCTTCCAGGGTATGGTTCGTAACCTCAGTGCGGATGTGGATGACCGCTTCATCATAGGGCGCTTTGAGCGCAGCCCGAACGAAGGTGCCGAAAGGAGCCACACCGATGGCAGGCGCCTTCTCAAGCCATACGTCGCGGTAGATGCCGCCGCCCTCATAGAACCAGCCTTCCTCCAGGGTGGCATCCGCCCTTACGCAGATGAGGTTGTCGCCGCCGTAGTTGACGTAGTCGGTCACATCATAAACCTGCGTGGCATAGCCGCTGGGTTCCGTTCCCATCCAGAAGCCGTTGAACCACACCTGGGCATTGCGGAAGATTCCGTCGAAGCGCAGCGTGATGCGTTTTCCCAGCTCCTCTTCGCCGATGGCTATAACCTTACGGTACCATCCTACGCTGGTGGCCGGATAACGCCAGCCTACGGTTTTGTAGCCGTGGGAATGGCTTGCCTGGGAGTCTAATGGAAGGGCAGCAGCAAAGTCGTGGGGGATGCGTACATCCTGCCACAGACTGTCGTTGAACTTCATGCTGTAAGGCCCTTCGTTGTGTATCGAGTTGGCCTTGGTCAGGTAGTTGAAGTATTCGGTGCCGCAACCGAAGTCCCGGGCGGGATCGGAGGCGTTGCCGAAGGCGAATTTCCAGCCCTCGTCCAATCGGGTGATGGTGCGTACCGGTGCCTCTGCTGTCGCAACCATTGCTGTCGTAAGTAAGGCGATGATGAGTGAAAATGTCTGTCTCATAATGTATTTAATTGAGGAAGTCTGTATTTTGCCTGCAAAGATATGCTATATTTTTGATATTTCCAAAATTTGGGCTAATTTTTTCAGTTGATGTCCCGCACGGCTGATAACTGCTAATCACTCCCCTCTCCCCTTGTAGAGGGGTTGGGGGGTGAGGCCCACTCAATCAGATCCCGGAACAGTTCGTTGCGTTTGAGCAGGGCTGCGGATCCCACCACATGGAGTTCCTGTCGGGCTCGGGTAAGAGCCACGTTGAGTTTGCGGTCGATGGGCGACCCGTCCGTATCGGTGAAGGTCTGCGAGGTGAGGAAGTCGAGCTGGTAGGGCCGCTGTACCGTGAAGCCGTAGATGATGACATCGCGCTGTGACCCCTGGAAACGTTCCACCGTATCAATCATCAGACCCGGAACGGGAGTGTCCAAGGAGCGACGCACCGCAGCCATCTGGTGGCGGTAGGGCACAATGATGCCGATGCTCCAGTCAGGATGGGAGGTTCGGATATCGCTAACCAACCGGGCGATGAGCGAGGCCTCTTCGTGATTGACTTTGTCAACGGTAGTGGGTGTCCGAACGGGTGTGGGCACGTCGTGGAAGAAACAGCGTGGCTGTCCGTCATCGGTCTGTTGCCAGTCCGAACTGGGCAGCAGGCGACCGCCGTAGAACTTGCGGCTGGGCCATTCGGCAATACGGACATGCATGCGTCCCTGGTGGTCGAGGAACCACACGAAATCGTCCGGGATGCGGCTATGCCAACGCTGGAAGAGCGAGTTGCTGCAATCCATGAGTCCGATTTCCCGCAGGCTTTCTTCTTCCACGCGTGTCTCGCTTTCGTTCTGCTGCACCACGGCAGGCAACTGTTTATGGTCGCCGATGAGCACGAATTTGCGGATAGCTTCCTTCCCGTTGTGTAGGGCACAGAGCAGGGGCAGCAGAGGTGGCTCCAGAATCTGGGAGGCCGCGTCGATGATGGCGAGGTCGAAACCGCGGAGCTGCCACAGTTCGGTGTGACTGCCCAGCGTGGAGGTGGTGCCTACCACCACCCTTGCCTCTCGAATCAGGTCGCTTACGGCCTGGATGTCGCGCAGTTCGGCCACGCGGTTCTCGAGCAGGTAGGAATGGTAGGCCGGATCGCACGAGAGGGGATGACCTATTCTCAGGAAGTCGATGCCCTGTTCGGTCAGTTTGGAACAGATTTCATCGACGGCACGGTTGGTGTAGGAAGCCAGCAGGACGGTCTGTCCGGGTGAGAGGAGTGCTTCGCGCAGGATATTCAGGAGTCCGAACGAGGTTTTGCCAGTGCCGGGAGGACCTACGAGCAGGAAGATATCTTCTGACTGTTTGGCCTTGAGTACCAGGTCGTTGAGCGCACCGTAGTCACCCTGGAGCGTGACAGATGGGTCGCGACGGGGTTCGCGCCGAGTGAGAATGAGGTCCCGGCGGTCGGGGCTGCACGAGAGGAAATGCTGCAGGCCGCGGAACAGAGCCCGCGAAGTGGATTCGACATTGTCGTGTTCCAAAGCCCAGCATTCTCCCTCGCCGGTTTCAAACACTGCCGTGTTGCTCTGCAGCTGACGCAGCCGGACGGTAATCCGGTCGCCGGTGATGTCCTTGAGTATGCCGCGCTGCACCATGCCTTTCCGACAGTCAGGCACCGTGCCCTGTTCGTAGCGGTAGAACATCACGGCGTCACCGGCACGGAAATTGGCAAGGTCGTCGGACGAGTCGTCTCCGATGGTGAAGCCCACTTCGCCTACAGGACGTTCCTCTGCGGGAATATCCAGCGCAAGGTCGGTATAGATTTCGCCGGCTTCGCGTTTCTGGGCCAGCGTGGCCGTCCATAGGGCAGCAACTCCCGTCGAGGCCTGGTGTTCGTTGCCGGTTTTGCTCTTGAGATATTCGACCTGAAGGAAACGGAAGAACCTGAAATAATATTCCCTCTCCAGGTCCGATGCCGTATGCAGCGGGTCGGTCAGCGCCCGGAGCTGGGGCAGCACGTAGTCGTTCCACAGTTTGCCGCTGATGCCGTTGACGTTCAGCGCCTCGGGGGTGAGGCTGTCCAGTATCTCGCGTCCCTCGGGCTGTGCCAGGCGGAGTTCCAGCGCCACAATCTGATTGCGGAGACGGAAGGCCCGATAGAGCAGGGCTGGCGCCGCAGGCGTTTTGAGCAGAGGTTTGCTGTATTTGGAATAGAGCAGGAAACTCTGGATGTCCTTGTTGCGGAGTTTGTGATTATAGTGGAGCAGGGCCTGATAAAGCACCAGTTGGACGTAGTGCGTGGTTTTGGCTTTAGGAATCTCAAAGTGGTCGAAGGGAATGAATTCTGCCTTGCCCGATTTCTGTTCGATGAGGATGGCCTGATTCTTTTCTTTGTCCCATTGCAGGAAGTCCATACGTCCCTGCAGTCCCAGCATCTCGCTCACGAACGAAGGCTCCAGTTCCACACTTTTGGGACTGTATTCGGGCAGGAGTGTCAGCTGCTGTGTAAGGGCGTAGTGGATGTTGCGTTGCTGGAGACGGGCATCGCGGTGGAAGTCGGGTGTGGGACGTACGGCACTGAGCGTGATGGCATTGTGGCGGAAAAAATCCATGATGCTGTCGGTATAGGGACGTATGCCTGTGTTCACATCCTCGTCGAGAAGCTGTGATGCGAAGTTGCCGAGCAGGGTGGCCTGCGTGTCGTCCTTGGCCTGGAGCCGGTTGACGAGATGGGTGAGGGGCGTGATGCCGTATTCGCGCCAGCAGGCCGCAATCTCCGAGATATTGATGAGGAAATCGGGCTCGTAGATGATGAGCTCCGGATAGAGTGTTTCGTCCTCCACACGCGGAGCCACCAGGTTGAGCCGGCAGTCTGGACGGAGTATCTCCGGCAGATAGGCACGTGCGTCATCACGGGTTTCATCCCCGGCTCCGTAATCCACGCGGAGCAGGGTGCTGCGATCCGTCTCCGGCCGTACGTAGAGGTAGCGGCTGTCCCAATGGTCGGCCACCACACGCAGACAGTCCGTATCGAACTTTTTCATGGAGGAACGCCTGCGGTCGCGGCGGGGCAGAAGTTTCCGGAGTTCCTCGGGGATGTCTTCTCCCGTGACCAGGGCCGTGAAGCGTGCCAGCGTCTTGAGGTCATCCGCAAACCAGTCGCGCAGCGTCTTTTCCCGCTGTGTGTCGAGGGATGAGATGCGGTGACGGAAGTCGTTGACGCGCAGCCACAGGCCGTCGTCTGCTCCGCGTTCACGGAGCAGCCAATCGACCCTGGGTGCAAAACCGACCATCTGGATGCGGTTGCCTTCCAAGTGGTTCCACACCAGCGTATGGGCAATACGGCTCAGTTCGTCGTATTGCTTCAGCGACGGCAGTTCGGCCGTGGCCAGTGCCAGCAGGTCGGAATAGTATTGCGTCATTTGAATCGTATGCGCCACTCGGACGGATAGAGGTTGTTGGAACGGCGGCCCAGGTTCTTGACCCAGCCGAGACCGAGCCCCTGCCGGGTAAGTCGTACGTAGCCCATGGGTGCATCGGGGAGCACGACGGCTTCGCGACGCAGGAACAGCAGGGCGGTTTCTGAATCGACTTCAAAAGAGGCGTATTCTTTGCACCCGACGGGCAGCGTGGTGAGAGCCAGGGCGTGGGCGGGAATGAGGTCGCGACCCTTGACGGAAGCCAGTTCGACGCCCGTCAGCAGGGTGTAGAGTTTGGCCGCTGAGATGCTTTCATAGAGCGGGAGGAAGGCCGGGGGGAAGGCCGAGAACTGTGCCTCGCCCGTCACAATGGTCTCATAACCCTTGGGTAGCGTGAAGGCCGCATCAAGCAGGGCACGTTGGGCTGCCGTGGGCTTCCATGTGCCTTTGTTGCGGGAAGGACGTGCGGATGCATGTTCGCCGCTGTCGCCCGCCTTACGCACCGCACACATGAAGAGTCCTTCGCCTTCGGTGCAATGAGGCATGAAACGGTAGCAGGGGAGGTTCCCCGTAAGCGGGGGGTGGATGTGCCACGAGGCATCCGTGGGCACTTCGATGGCCTCGGCTCCCAGTTCATCGCAGATAAAAGCCAACATCTCCTCGTCCTCGCGCGTGTTGTAGGTGCAGGTGGAGTAGATGAGTATGCCGCCGGGACGGAGGCAGGGCCAGATGTCGCGGAGAATTTTCTTTTGTGTGTTCACACATTCATCGACCTTGCGGGGACTCCATTCGCGGATGGCGTCGGGGTCCTTGCGGAACATGCCTTCGCCCGAACACGGGGCATCCGCCAGGATGAGTCCGAAGGCCGAGGTGAGAGGGGTGAAGTCGGCGGGAGCATTGGCGGTGACGATGACGTCGGGAGCGCCCCATTTGGTGACGTTCTCGGCCAGGATGCGAGCCCTTCGCCGGTCTATCTCGTTGCTGACGGTGAAACTGCCCTCGGGCAACGAGGCCAGCAGGGCAGTTGTCTTGCCTCCCGGCGAGGCGCACAGGTCCAGGGCCGTGACGGGTTCATGCACCAGCGAACGTACCACGTGGCTCACAAACATCGACGAGGCCTCCTGAACATAATAGGCACCGGCATGGAGCAGGGGGTCGAGCGTGAACGACGGACGCTCGGCCAGATACCGGCCTTCCGGACACCACGGCACCGTCCGCGCCCCCTCTGTCGGAAGGACTTCGGAGGGTACGGGTTTGCCGGGATTGAGGCGGATGCTGGTGACCGCTTCACTTTTTGTGACGGCAGTTTCGAACAGGGGCCACTCTTCAGCCGGAAGAATGGACTTTTGCGCCTCAATGAAGGCGGTTGGGAGTGACAACTGGGTCATTATCTCAAAATTTTTGTGTAAAATTATGCCAAATATTTGACATTTCCAAATTTTTTATGTATTTTTGCACGAATAATTTCAAATTTTGACCGAAATGACACTTGAGACTGCACTTTATCTCATCCCGGTGACGCTTGGCGACACTCCTGTGGAGCAGGTTTTGCCCGCATGGAATCGCGAAGTGATTTTGGGCATCCGCCACTTCATTGTGGAGAACGTGCGGTCGGCCCGCAGGTTCCTCAAGAAGGTGGAGCCCTCGATCGATATCGACGCACTCTCTTTTGTCGAACTGAACCGGCACACCGACCCCAAGGCCATCTCTTCCTATCTGCTGCCCCTCGAAAAGGGCGAACCGATGGGTGTCATTTCCGAAGCCGGCTGTCCGGCGGTTGCCGACCCCGGTGCCGACGTGGTGGCCATGGCCCAGCGTCAGGGCCTGAAGGTGGTGCCGCTGGTGGGGCCTTCGTCCATCATCATGAGTGTGATGGGGGCGGGCTTCAACGGTCAGAGTTTTGCCTTCAACGGCTATCTGCCCATCGAGGACGGAGCTCGTGCCAAACGGCTCCAGGTGCTCGAAACACGGGCCTGGAATGAAAGCCAGACACAGCTCTTCATCGAG
>CAJOOX010000080.1 GCA_905236195.1 uncultured Bacteroidales bacterium | reverse complement strand
GCCCTCCAAGCGCACCGATGCCGCCGACCGCTCCGACTCCTACCGCATCCCCACATGTCACCTCCTCAACGGCACCGTCGGCTGGACAGGTCCTTTCTCCGACGGCATGACACTCAATCTCTTCGTCACCTGCCGCAACATAACCGATGCCACCTACATCGAACGCGGCACCGACGGCGCCTCCCACAACCTCGACACCTTCCGCGGCTTTTGGGGCCTCGAACGCAACTTCTCCTTCGGCGCAAGACTCAGTTTCTGAAGTCCGGTCCCACTACAAACCCGATGCGTAAAAACGCCCCGCGCCTTAACCGGCGCGGGGCGGAATCTGCCTTATAAGTTTCTGGGGTATTTCCGTGAACTGAAGCTCATCGATGCCCGATGGACCCAAAAGAGCCTACCCCAGCCCCTCCCTGAAAGGAGGGAGCTGGATTAGTTTTGAGTTTAGGGTTTAGAGACAGTTAAGAGTTTCTATTTGCCATTTTGTTGAGTTGTTAGTTTGTTTTCATGCAAGACCCCGAGCCGTCCGTGAGGATGGCCCGGGGATGTGTCTTTAAATCCGTCTGACTAACGGGGGACTTGACTGTCCCGGAGCCAGAGGCATCCCATGATGAAGGGACCGGTGGCCTTGGCATCGTTGTCGCGCATCTTCTCGTGGATGTAATAGTCGAAGGAGCCGTCGCGATAGGGATTGCCGCCGAGACCGCCGACGGCGCAGCAGCGGGTAAGGCTGATGACGGGTTCGCCGGATGGGGTGCGGGCACCGGTTTCGACGAGGAGGGTACGCTGCAGGGCATCGTAGGCATCCCGTGCCACCTGGAGATAGCGGGCATCAATGTAACCCTTGCGGACGGCCTTGGCATAGGCATACATGAACTGGGTGGTGACGCTGGCCTCGGGGAAGTTGCCCTCGCGGTCGGGACAGTCGAGCACCTGGTACCAGAGTCCGTCGCGCTGATAGCGGGGCAGCACTTCGGCAAGGGCGCGGATATAGCCTACGATGCTGTCGCGGCCCGCCATTTCGACGGGAATCCAGTCGAGGATATCGACCATGGCCATGAACCACCATCCGGTGCTGCGTCCCCAGAAGTTGGGGCTGTGTCCGTCGGCATCGGCCCATCGCTGACGGCGGCTCTCGTCCCAGGCATGGAAATAGAGTCCGGTGCGGGTGTCGTAGGTGTGGCGGTGGCAGAGCTGCACCTGGAGAACGGCCTCCTCGAGGGCCGACGTGTCGCGAAACTCGGCGCCGTAGCGTGCCAGAAAGGGCGAAGCCATGTAGAGGCCGTCGAGCCACATCTGGTGCTGATAGACGAGTTTGTGCCAGAAACCTCCGTCGCAAGTGCGCGGTTGGTTCCGGAGCTGACGGCGCAGGGTCTGCATGGCCGTCTTGTATTTAGGTTCGCCCGTGCGCGCATAGACATCGAAAAGGGTCTTGCCCGAGTTGATGAAATCGAGGTTGTAGGACGCCATGTCGTACTTCCAGATTTCGCCATCGGCAGCCACGAGAGTGTCGGTCCACCGATGGACGTAATCGTAGTATTTCTCGTCCCCCGTAGCCTTCCACATCCCGAGCATGGCACAGCATCCGACACCCTGGGCATATCCGAAGAAGAGCCGTTTGCCGTGGTCGAGCTGCCAGGCTTCGGGGAAGCGGGTCATTTCACTCTCGGCGAAGCGGCGTGCCATGACGCCGGGATCGCTGATAAACGTTTTCAGCTGGGCACCGGCAAGCGTCCAGCTGAAAAGCATAGTGAAGAGAAGCAGGTATTTCCGCATCATTTGTACATGAATCGTTTGATGGAGTTCTTGGGGGTCTTGACAAACTCTTTCTCCTGGAGTTCGAAGGAGGAGACGTGGGCATAGGCGGGCAGCCGGCGGTTGAGCTCGTCGCGATGGGAGGTTATCTCCTTGAGGAGGGCTTCATCGTCCTTGATTCCGTCGATGCGCGCTGCTTCGCGGTCGGGATAGACAAGGGCTACAAGTTTGCTGTGGGCCCGCTGTACGAGCACGCTCTCCTGAACATAGGGCAGGTGGTTGATGCGCATCTCGATTTCCTCGGGATAGATGTTCTGGCCCGAAGGACCGAGGAGCATGTTCTTGACACGGCCCTTGAGGAAGACGTTGCCGAACATGTCGATGACGGCCATGTCGCCGGTGTGGAGCCATCCGTCGGGTTCGAGGGTGGCACGGGTGGCCTCCTCGTTCTTGTAGTAACCGAGCATGGTGTTCATACCCTTGGTGAGGAGTTCACCGGGAATTCTCTCGGGGTCTTTGCTGTCGACTTTGCACTCCATGTTGACGGCGGCGATGCCGCACGACGAACGCACGAAGTTGTGCCAGTCGCTGAAGGTGATGATGGGCGCACATTCGGTCATGCCGTAACCCACGGTGAAGGGGAACTGGATCTCCTTGAGAAGGCTCTCGATATCGGGATTGAGGGCAGCACCGCCGACGATGACCTCATAGAAACGTCCGCCAAAGGCCCGGATGGCCCCCTCGCGGAACTTACGGTTGACGTAGTTGCGGACGAAAGGCAGGTTGCGCATGGAGCGCAGACGCGGCTTATTATAATCGGGCAGGAAGTATTTCTGGACGAGTTTCTCGAGGAGGAGGGGCACCATGACGATGAGGTGAGGCCGGATTTCGCCCATCGCCTCCATCATGAGCTGGGGCGAGAGGGGTTTCGTAATGAAGGTGACCTCGACACCGCAACAGAAGGAATAGAGGAATTCGAAGGTCATGCCGAAGAGGTGTCCCACAGGGAGGAAGCTCACAATCTTGTCGCCAGCACGCAGGGTGTAAGCGGCCCCCTTCATGAAGACCATATTGCTCCACAGCGAACGCTCGGGCAGCATGACACCCTTGGGGTCGGATGTGGTTCCGGAAGTGTAGCTGATGAGCACAAGTTCGTCGGGGTTTTTCTGCTGATAGTATTTGATATCCCTGGGAGTGATGCCGTGGGGATACTTCCGGCGGTACGTGTTGTCTGCATCCTCGAAGGCAGCCTTGAATTTCTCGCTGCGGCATCCCAGCATTTTGGGCTGTGCGTCCATCGAGAGCAGTGCGTCGAGACCGGGCATTTCGGCGAAGTCCACCTTCTTGGCGATACGGTCGTCGACGGCAAAGAGTTTGGCATCGCAGTGCTCCACCAGATGATGCATCGTCTCGGAGGTGTAGTCCGTCAGCATCGGCACAATGACGGCGCCATAGGTCATTGCTGCTATATAGGTAATGCCCCATTCGGCAGAGTTGCGTCCGCACATGGCAAACTTGAACCCGGGTTCATAACCACACTGACGCCATGTCTCGTGGTAGCGGGCCACGATGGCAGCCACATCACAGAATTTGTATTTGTTTCCGTGGTAGTTGGCGAAAGCTCCCAAATCCCAATGTTCAATTACGCTCTTCTGAAAGAGCTCGTTCATTGTTTTTTCCATACTCTTATATTATTATACAATACTTTATGAGTGCAAATATAAGATATTTTGGGAATATAATCTATAAAATCCATCAAAAAATAGAAGAAAATGATAAAAAATCGCGTTTTTATACCTTTATCTGACAAAAAAACGCTATATTTGCAAACTGAATTGACGTGTGGACATTCCCAAATCGTCGAACAGTAAAACGATAAAAAAAGTAAAATTGCAAATATGTATCGTACAAAAACCAACGGCGAGCTCCGTCTCGCCAACGCAGGCGAGCAGGTGACCCTCGCCGGATGGGTGCAGCGCGTACGCAAGATGGGGGCACTGACCTTCGTGGATCTGCGCGACCGCTACGGCATCACCCAGATAGTCTTCAACGAAGAGAAGGATGCTGCCCTCAACGAAAAGGCGTCACGGCTGGGCCGCGAATATGTGATCCAGGTTGTGGGCACCGTGAGCGAACGTGAATCCAAAAACAAGAATATCCCCACGGGCGAGATTGAAATCATAGCCACTGAGCTGAACATCATCTCCTCGTCGGAAGTACCCCCCTTCACCATCGAGGACAAGAGCGACGGCGGCGACGACCTGCGCATGCAGTACCGTTATTTGGACCTGCGCCGTCCGACGGTTCGCCGGAATCTCGAGCTTCGCCACAAACTGGCCTTCGAGACACGTCGTTATCTGGACGCACAGGACTTCCTGGAAATCGAAACGCCCTTCCTCATCAAATCAACACCGGAGGGCGCGCGTGACTTTGTTGTTCCGTCGCGCATGAACCCGGGACAATTCTATGCCCTGCCCCAGTCGCCGCAGCAGTTCAAGCAGTTGCTCATGGTGGCCGGCATGGACCGCTACTTCCAGATTGTGAAGTGTTTCCGCGACGAGGACCTTCGCGCCGACCGTCAGCCGGAATTCACACAGATAGACTGTGAGATGTCGTTTGTTGATCAGGAGGACGTCATTCAGATGTTCGAGGGCCTGATGAAACACCTCTTCTCCACCCTCAAGGGCAAAGACTTCGCCGAAGCGTTCCCCCGAATGAAGTGGGTGGATGCCATGAACGGTTACGGTTCGGACAAACCCGACCTGCGGTTCGGCATGAAATTTACGGCGCTGAAGAGCCAGGCGCTGGAGAAAGAACTGGACGATCCCGCCGACACCGTCAACGTCATCCCTGACGGACAGTTCGGTGTGTTCGACTCGGCTGCATGGGTAGGCGGTATCTGTGCCAATGGCTGCGCCTCATATACGCGCAAACAGATTGACCAGTTGACCGACTTTGTGAAGCGTTCGCAGGTGGGCGCCAAGGGCCTCATCTGGATTCGCAAAAACGAGGACGGAAGCATCAAGAGCTCGGTTGACAAATTCTACAGCCCCGAGACCGTTGCCGCATGGTGCGACCGCTTCGGTGCCGGAAACGGCGACCTGATGCTGATTCTCTGCGGCGACAAACGCAAGACCCAAAAACAGCTCAGCGCCCTCCGTCTCGAGGTGGCCGACCAGCTGGGGTTGCGCAACCCCTCAGTGTTCGCACCCCTTTGGGTGATTGACTTCCCCCTGTTCGAGTGGGACGAGGAGACGCAGCGCTACTATGCCACCCACCATCCCTTCACAATGCCCAACCCCGACGACATCCCGCTGCTCGACAGCAAGCCGGGTTCGGTGCGTGCGTGGGCTTACGACTGTGTCATCAACGGCGTTGAGCTGGGCGGCGGTTCGGTGCGTATCCACGACTCGCAGCTTCAGGAACGCATGTTCGAACTCCTCGGGTTCACGCCGGAGAAGGCAATGGCCCAGTTCGGCTGTCTGATCAACGCGTTCAAATACGGCGCACCTCCGCACGCCGGCCTGGCCTTCGGTCTGGACCGTGTGGTTTCGATGTTTGCCGAACTGGACAGCATCCGCGACTGCATTGCCTTCCCCAAGAACAATCAGGGTCGCGACATGATGATGGATTCCCCCTCTCCCATCGATCCTGCCCAGCTGGACGAATTGCAGCTCAAGCTCGATCTGAAGGAGACGCTCTGAATATAGTTCAGCGTTAAGTAATCTATAAAAACCAGCCGGGCAGCGCAGAGCTGCCCGGTTTATTTTTATTGTTTCCAGTGAACAAAGGCAGCGGCCGAAACCGCTGCCTTTGGATTTATTTTACTGAAGCACAAACTTGCGGGTCTGTACGCCGGAGTCTGATGTGATGCGGAGAACATAGACACCCTTGGTGCCAATCTCTGCGGCCGCTTTGGCCCTGACGGTTCCGTAGGTCGTCTCGAAGGCGGCGACTTCGGTACCGCTGAGGTCATAAACGCTCACGCGAACCTTTTCATCGTAGGAGAGAGTGACGACAGCGTCGTCGGAACTCTTCACCACACGGATGGTACCGCTTGTGCTCAGCAGGTCGTCGGTATTCCAGGTCAGGCCGGCAGGCAGATCGGGAAGCTCGAACTTCACCGTATTGGCATCGGTGGCGAAGCTGCGGGAAGTGAAGAGCTGGAAGCTGTCGCCCTCCTTGATTCTGTCGAGGACAGCATCGCGCTTAATCACCAGTTTGAGAATACCCTTGAGCGACATCTGACCGATGCAGTAGCAGTAGGTATTGCTGATGGTGTCGCCGGAGGTATCGAGGTCGAACTCAATCGTACCGCCATCCTGGATGATAACCGACTGGGCCGTCGTGCCGTACATACCATAGTATCCGGGACAGAAGAGACCTCCGTTCATGACATACACCTGGTTGTTGCCCACATAGTAGTAGGCATAGAGCATCGTCCCCTCGCGTACGGTAATTCTGCCGCGACCCGAAACGGTGGAGGTAGCCGTCTTGGAGCTGCGCACCACCATCGTACCTTCCTTCAGGTCGATTGCCGACGAACCTGTGTTGGCTGTCATCGTCAAACGGCCCGTTCCGACCTTGATGAGGTTGGCGTTATAAACACCGGAGAGGGTCATATCCATGTTGAGCGCTCCGATTTCGAAATAGCTGGAGGAGTTCTCAACGGCGAGAGAGCCCGCACCTGTGAGGTGGCCGATTCTGAAGGTTCCTGTCTTGGAAGTATTGTTGCCGCCAAACTGGAGGGTCGTACCTGCAGGCAGGTTGAGCGTGGCGTTGGGCAGACCGTACGTATTGTTGACCGTGGGAGTGTTAGAACCGGTGTTCTTAATCTGGATAGTGCCCTTGAATTCAGACCAGTCGCCGGTAATGACTTCGCGCGGACACGAAGAATCCATATATATATTGAGATTGAGACGACCGCTACCCACAAGTTTGTTCTTGTGATCCACACGGGTGGCCGAATTGAACGTAGCGGTTGCACCTGCGGGCACATTCCATACACCTGTGGTTGACTGGTAGGCCCCGCTGTTGTTGGTCATCTGGACCGTTCCGCCCTTCATTTCGAGCGTATCGCCATAGGACACGGCACCGCCGGCGGGGAAGAGCAGTGTACCCTCCTCAATGGTGAGTTTTTTCAGCGACTGTGTGCTATTGAGACGAAGCTGACCGGCACCCTTCTTGGCAAGCGACGTACCGGTGATGCTGCCATCTTGGACAAAATTGTAGGGATTATTGAATACAGACCCCTTGCCCACGCGGACAGGAGCGGGATGGGCCACCACGGAATTGAGGGGCCAAAATACGGTGCTGTCGCCTAAATTAACCTTGCCGGCCTCGGTGGTGTAGGCACCTATAGAACCGGGGTTCTGCTCAT
>CAJOOX010000079.1 GCA_905236195.1 uncultured Bacteroidales bacterium | reverse complement strand
GGATGCGTATCATACCGATCTGGCCGGTTGCAGCCACATGCGTGCCGCCGCAAAGCTCTATGGACGGACCGTACTTGACAACGCGTACGCGGTCGCTGTATTTCTCGCCGAAGAGTGCGATGGCACCGAGAGCCTTGGCCTCATCAATGGGCATGTCGCGGTATTCCTCGAGCGGAATATTCATGCGCACCATGCGGTTGGCCATTGTCTGTACCTGACGCAGCTGCTGGTCGGTTACTTTCTGGAAGTGGGAGAAGTCGAAACGGAGGCTCTCGGGCGACACATAGGAACCTTTCTGTTCTACGTGGGTGCCGAGGACCTGTCGCAGGCAGTAGTCGAGGATGTGGGTGGCGGTGTGGTTGCCGGCAGTTGCGAGGCGGGCTTCAGTGTCGATCTTAGCCGTGAATGTGGCAGCCATGTCGGCCGGCAGTTTCTCGACGATATGCACGGCGAGATTGTTTTCGCGTTTGGTGTCGATGACGGGCGTTTTCTCATCGCCGCAGACGAGCCATCCCTTGTCGCCTACCTGACCGCCCATTTCTGCATAGAAGGGAGTGCGTTCGAGCACAATCTGGTAGAATGTTTTGTTCTTCTGACGGATGGAACGGTAGCGGAGCACTCCGGTCTCGCACTCCGTGAGATCATATCCCACGAAGTCGACGTTACCATCCTTAAGGGTTACCCAGTCGCCGTTTTCGACGGCAGCGGCATTGCGGGCACGCTGTTTCTGGGCCTGCATATTGACATTGAATTCCTCCTCATCGACCGAGAGACCGTTTTCGCGGCAGATGAGTTCGGTGAGGTCCAGGGGGAATCCGTAGGTGTCGTAGAGAGTGAAGGCCTCGACGCCGTTGACAACGGTCTTGCCGGCCTTGCGGGTCTGTTCCATCACGTCGGAGATACGTTTCATGCCTGTTTCGAGGGTGCGGAGGAAAGCGTCCTCCTCTTCCTTCATGACGCGGAGGATGAGTTCCTGCTGCGCCTTGAGTTCGGGATAGGCATCACCCATCGTTTCGATCAGAATGGGCAGCAGTTTATAGAGGAAAGCCTCCTTTTGGCCGAGATAGGTGTAGGCATAGCGTACGGCACGACGCAAAATGCGGCGAATCACATATCCGGCCTTGGCATTGGAGGGAAGCTGTCCGTCGGTGATGGAGAATGCGATGGTTCGTACGTGGTCGGCGATAACGCGCATGGCCACATCGGTCTTTTCGTTCTGGCCGTAGGTGTGGCCGGAAAGTGCACCGATGGTCTTGATGATGGGCTGGAAGACATCCGTGTCGTAGTTGGACGTCTTTCCCTGGAGGGTACGTACCAGACGTTCGAATCCCATTCCGGTGTCGATGACATTGAAGGGAAGTCCTTCGAGCGAGCCGTCGGCCTTGCGGTTGTACTGCATGAAGACGAGGTTCCAGATTTCAATCACCTGAGGATGGTCCTTGTTGACCAGTTCGGCACCGCCCTTCCGGGCTTTCTCGTCTTCAGAACGCGAGTCGAAATGAATCTCGGAGCATGGACCGCACGGACCGGTTTCGCCCATCTCCCAGAAATTGTCGTGCTTATTGCCGTTGAGGATATGATCGGCGGGCAGGTGTTTCAGCCAGATCTGATAAGCTTCCTCGTCACGTTCCAGCCCTTCCTCTTTGGAACCCTCGAACACGGTGGCATAGAGATTGCTGGGGTTGAGGTGGAGCACATCGACCAGATATTCCCAGGCAAAGTCGATGGCGCCCTCCTTGAAGTAGTCACCGAAGGACCAGTTGCCCAACATTTCAAACATGGTGTGGTGGTAGGTATCCATACCCACCTCTTCCAGGTCGTTGTGCTTGCCTGACACACGGAGACATTTCTGGGAATCCGCCGCACGCTTCCACTTGCGCTCAACGTTGCCGAGAATAATGTCTTTGAACTGATTCATGCCGGCGTTGGTAAACATAAGCGTCGGGTCATCTTTAATGACCATAGGAGCAGACGGCACGATGGTGTGACCCTTGGATGCCATAAACTGCTTGAATGATTCGCGAATTTCTTTTGCAGTCATCATTTGTATCTGTATCGTTATTTAAAATTTTTCGTTCGAAATTGTCACCGCGAGGGTGCTTTTTTGCTGCAAAGATACAAAAAAAATGGTGAATTATGAAAATTTTAGAGAAAATATTTTGAAAACTTAACTCTATTCATTACATTTGCAAAATCCAATTGATAAATTTGTATATAAAGTAGAAAGTTGCAAGTCGAAAGATGGCCCACTGGATACATTATAAATATAATAAGAACAAAGGACGTTACGAACGCAAACAACCCTCGCGCTGGAGGCACCTGGTGACCGCCGCCCAACACCTGTTGTCGGGCACCATCATCGGCGCCTTGCTGCTCTATGCCTTCGTCTTCTTCATCGGTTCGCCGGGCGAATGGAAACTGCAACGCGACCACAAACGTCTGCAGCAGCAATACAAACTGCTGGACGAACGCCTGGACGAAGCGCTGGGGATTCTGGAGGACATCGGCGAACGCGACGACAATATGTACCGGGTGATCCTTCAGGGTGAACCCATCGGACAGAGCATCCGCAGCCGTATCGAAGCTTCGTCCCACCGCTACGACTCGCTCATGGATCTTTCGGATGCCAATCTGGCAGTAGCCGTGAGCCTGAAGATGGACCTTATCGAGAAGGAGATGTATGTCCAGTCCAAATCGTTTGACGAACTGGTGTCGCTGGCACGTAATCAGGAGGACCGGCTGAAGCATATTCCCGCCATTCAGCCTGTGTCGGACAAAGACCTCAAGTACATGGCTTCCGGTTACGGCTGGCGTCTGGATCCGGTTTACAACGTGATGCGTTTCCACCAGGGTATGGACTTCTCGGCCCCGAAAGGTACGGACATCTTTGCCACCGGCGACGGTACGGTGACAGAGGCGGGCTGGAACACCGGTTATGGACAGAAGGTGGTAGTCAATCACGGCTACGGCTACACGACCGTTTATGCCCATATGAGCAAAATCAGTGTGCGAAGGGGCCAGAAGGTGCATCGCGGCGACAAAATCGGCGAGGTGGGTTCTACCGGCAAATCGACCGGTCCGCACTGTCACTATGAGGTACACCTGAACGATGTTCCGCAGAATCCCGCCAGGTATTATTATTACGACCTTACGCCCGAACAGTATGCCGAGATGATTGAAAAATCGGAGAACGTGGGACAGGTTATGGACTGATAGGGTATGGACGAACAGATAATCAACGAAGAGCAGATTACCGCCAAGAAGTACCTGTCAATCAGTGAGATGGCCAAAGACCTCGGCGTTTCCGTCGAGGTGCTGCGCAAATGGGAACGAGACTTTCCGAGGGTGATACACCCGCTCAGGACCAGCGGCGGAAACAGACTCTACGATGCCAAACAGCAGGAAAAGGTAGCAATGGTGCACCGGCTTCTGCATACGCATGGCATGACGATACAGGGCGCCAAGCGCGTGCTCTCGAACCGCGGGAATGAGGAGGAAACGCGTCAGGAGGTAATCCAAAAACTGCTGAGCGTCAAAACGAGGCTGCTGAACATTGTACAGGAGCTTGACAATCTGAAATGATGCTAATTGAGTAATAACATAAAAAAGGAACGAGGACTGAAATGGAAAAGTATTCCAACGCCGAAGCCCAGCGAGTGCTGGATGAGAAACTGGATCACTTCAGACAAAAAGTGAGAGAACTCTTGCCCCAGAAAGACTGGGACATCATCCACGATACGTATCTGTTTGCCGCCGATGCCCATAAGAATCAGGAGCGCAAGAGCGGCTTGCCCTACATTGTGCACCCCATCGACGTGGCTACCATCGCTCTGGAGGAACTGGGCCTGAAAACCCATTCTGTACAGGCTGCATTGCTCCACGACGTTGTGGAGGACACCGAGCATACTCTGGACGAAATCCGTGAGCGTTACGGTGAAGATGTTGCTACTCTGGTGGGCGTACTGACCAAGAAAATTTCCGAGAATTACAAAGTGTCGAAGCAGGTGGATAACTTCCGCCTGATGCTCAACTCAATCAACTACGATATCCGCGCACTTCTCATAAAACTGTCCGACCGTCTGAACAACATGCGTACGCTGGGTTCCATGCGTACGGACAAACAGATGAAGATTGCATCAGAGACCGACTATTTCTATGCGCCGCTGGCCAACCGACTGGGCCTGTATGAAATCAAATCGGAACTCGAGAACCTCTCGATGAAATTCCGTTCACCCCAGGAATATGCCCGCATCGACAAGAAGATTCAGAGCTACATGAATCTCTACCGGAAGGATATTGAAGACTTTCTGAAACCCATCCGGGTGGCTTTGGCCAAGGAGGGTTTCCATGCGTCGGTTTATGCCCGTCCGCGTTCGGTCTATGCACTGTGGCGCCAGATGCAGTCCAAGAAGCTCAGTTTCAAGGAACTCGAACATGTGCACCTGGTCCAGATTGTTTTTGCCAGCGATAAAAGCAAAGGCTCGGACAAGGACCAGTGTCTCAAGATCTATTCCATCATCACGGACCTCTATAAGGAACGTCCCTATTCGATGATCAATTATGTGGACCAGCCCAAGGAGAACGGTTATCAGGCCCTGCATGTACAGCTGATGACCAAACGCGGCGGCTGGAGCGAAGTGCATATCACCACGGAGGAGATGCACAAGAATTCGCAGCAGGGCTGCGTGATGCATTCTTCGGAAAGCATCGAACAGTGGGTGGAGAAGTTCAAGGGCATCCTCAAGGACATTGCCCGCAGTTCGGCCGACTCGGATTTTATGAAGTCCGTAGTCTCCTCGTTCTACAACGACGATATCATCGTATTCACCCCCAAGGGCGCTCCGGTGGTGTTGCCCAAGGGCAGCTCGGTGCTCGATCTGGCCTACGAGATTCATACCAATCTGGGCAACAAGGCCAAGTTTGCCCGCATCAACGGCAAACTGTCCAGCATCTTCACAACCCTGAAACGCGGCGACCGGGTCGAGGTGGGTACCAGCGACGAAATGACGCCCCTGCCCGACTGGATCAATCATGTACACAGTTATAAAGCACGCCGTTCAGTCAAACTGGCCCTCGAGAAGGATACCAATGCCAAGGAAGTCTTCCCCTACAAGGTCTGTCCGCAGTGTCATCCGCTGCCAGGCGACGAAGTGATGGGATTCCGTCCGTTGGACGGGAAGGAGCTTATCGAGGTGCATAAACGCAACTGTCCGCTGGCCATCGAACTCTCGGCCGGCGAGGGGGACAACATCGTGGACGTTTCACTGCCCGTGCGACCCTACTGGACCTACGAGACACGCATCTCTATCGATGCTGTGGACCGTGCCGGACTCCTTCGCGATGTGGTGGACGTGATTACCACGCGACTGGGCCTCTATATCAATTCGCTCGAGACCTTCACCCAGGACTACATTGTGAGTACGCATGTGACCCTGCTGGTGACCTCAGCTTTTGAACTCGATGCCGCCTGCCGTACAATCGAGCAGGTCAAGGGAGTCGAAGAAGTCAGAACAAATTAAACATCCTATATGAAAACCATTGCTATTATTCCCGCTCGTTATGCGAGCACCCGTTTCCCCGGAAAACCCCTCGCTCAGTTGGGTGGAAAACCCGTTATTCAGCGTGTCTATGAGAAGGTTTCGCCTCTGGTGTCGATGGCTGTAGTGGCCACCGACGATGACCGCATCTATGATACCGTTGTTGCTTTTGGCGGAAAGGTTGTGATGACATCCCCGGACCACAAAAGCGGAACAGACCGCATACAGGAAGCCTACCGGAAGATAGTCGAGGCCACAGGCCGGACCTACGATGTGATCATCAATGTGCAGGGCGATGAACCTTTCATAGCCGCCCGGCAGATACAGGCCATCCAGGACTGTTTCCTGGACGTGCGTACAGAAATAGCCACGCTGGTGCGACCCTTCCACAAGGAGGACGGGCTGGAAGGATTGCAGAATCCCAATTCCCCCAAGGTGGTTCTGGGCGCCCGTTCGCAGGCTCTTTATTTTTCGCGCTCTGTGATTCCTTTCCTTCGCGGCATTCCCGGGGAGGAATGGCTTGACCGGCAGACGTTCTACAAGCATATCGGTATCTATGCCTACCGCCCCGATGTCCTGTCCCTCATCACGGCCATGCCGCAGACCCCGCTCGAAAAGGCAGAAAGCCTGGAACAGCTGCGCTGGCTCGAGAACGGAGTGCATATTTCGGTCCGCGTGGTGGATATCGAGACCGTTGGAATTGATACGCCCGAGGACTTACAGAAGGCTGAGGAATTCCTGCGCAAACTGAAAATTGCAAAAGGTTCTCTTTGAAACGTTATTTCATTCTCCTGGCGGTCATCGCCTTTGTGGCAGTCTATGCTTTAGGCGATGTGATGTCGGAGCACTGGGCTCTCCAATGTCCGCTCTACCATCTCACGGGGTGGCAATGTCCGCTCTGTGGTATTCAGCGCGGACTTCATGCTGCCCTGAACGGCCGGTTTGCCGAAGCCTGGCATTATAATCCCGGATTGTGGCTCATGTCGCCTTACTGGCTGCTGTGGATGGCCGGCGGCATCTCTGGCAGGGCCGCAGCGTGGCTACCCGTCCGATGGTGTTCGCAGGACAAAGTGCTGCTCACGGCAACAGGTATCCTGCTGTTGTGGGGAGTCTTCAGGAATCTATAAAGATTCACCCCGGCCTAAAGACCCTCTAATCCCCCTTAAAAAGGGGAGGAAACTGAGCGGCATAGTCAAATAGCATATAAATTGGACAATCGTCTTAATTGGACAATTACCCCCAGCGGCACAGGAAAATAGTAAAATGGTCAAATTGTCAAATAGTAAAATCGTAAAATAAAACTATGGAAGAATGGTTGAAACTAAACATGGGTGACTCCACGTTGGGTATTGATAATATCTGGATTCGTCTGGCCATTTTCGTGGGTGTCATTCTGCTGGCATATCTGGTGGATCTGCTGTTCGAAAAACTGATTATCCCCGCCGTCAAACGTATGACGGCAAAAACAGAAGCCGAGTGGGACGATATCCTGCTGAGTGAGCAGGTCTGCAATGCGGCCTCCAATATCCTGCCGCCCATTATCATGCTGGCTGCCATCCCCTCCGTTACCAAAGGCTGGCTGGCTGCGCTGCTGCTGAAGATACTTTCTATCTATATCACCTTTTCCATTACCCGTTTCATCCATGTGTTTATCAATGCCGGCTATGAAGTGCTGGAAAAACGGCAGATGGAGAAAACCGGTCAGCGCAGGGCATTCAAAAGTGTGGCACAGGTCATTCAGGTTTTTATCTGGATCATTGCGACAATCATCATGGTATCGCTCCTCATTGAGAAATCACCCATGTATTTGCTGGGCGGTGTCGGTGCAGCAGCTGCCGTCCTGATGCTGGCTTTTCAGGATACCATCAAAGGTCTGGTTGCCGGCGTGCAGCTTTCAGCCAACGACATGCTGAGGCCCGGTGAATGGATTTCCGTTCCCTCGAAAGGAATTGACGGCGTGGTGAAAGATGTGAATCTCACGACCGTTAAAATTCAGAACTGGGACAATACCATCATGACTATCCAGCCCTACACGCTTTTTACGGAGACGTTCCAAAACTGGCGCGGAATGACTGAAAGCAACGGTCGCCGTATCAATAAAACCCTCAATGTCGATATTCGCAGCGTGCACATTCCCTCCGAGGAAGAACTGAAAGAATTCAAAGCGAAAGGTTTTGTGGCAGAGGATGCCCGACCGGGCGAACAGACCAATCTCGAGATTTTCCGTAATTATTTCGGCAAGTGGCTCAGCCGCAACCCCATGGTCAATCCCGACATGGGCCCGATAATGTGCCGACAGGTGGAAGCCGGCCCCGAGGGACTGACGCTCCAGATTTACTGTTTTTCCAAGACGCAGGTATGGCAGGAGTACGAGAATGTGGGTGCTTCCCTGCTCGAACACATGATTGCCATTCTGCCGGAGTTCGGTTTGGTTCCCTACCAGCGTTCCACCAACTGGGTTTATCCAGCTAAGTCCAAATAAGAAAAACTTTGGAATGAAAAAGATAGTCACCTTCGGAGAAATCATGCTCCGTCTTTCCAAACCGGGTTTGCAGCGCCTTGTGCAGGGCGACCGCTTTCAGGGTTTCTTCGGCGGCAGTGAATCCAATGCTGCCATTTCATTGTCGGTGTTGGGCGATGATGTGGAGTTTGTCACACGCGTGCCGGCCAACGACATTGGCAGGGCGGCCCTGATGCATCTCATGCAGTATGGCGTTTCCATCCGGCACGTTATCAAGGGTGGCGACCGTCTTGGATCTTATTACTTCGAGGCGGCAGCAGCCATGCGTAATTCCCGAGTTGTGTACGATCGCAAAGATTCGGCGTTCCAGACGCTGAAGCCTGAGATGATTGACTGGCCGAGAATCCTCTCCGATGCATGGCTTTTCCATTGTTCCGGCATCACCAGTGCCATCTCCGAAGACGCGATGCATACCACCTTCGCGGGACTGCGTACAGCCCGCGAGATGGGGAAGCAGGTTTTCTGCGACATCAATTATCGCAAGAACCTGTGGAAATACGGACGTGCCGCACAGGATGTGCTTCCCGAGATGGTCCGTACAGCCGATTATGTTTTCGGCGACCAGGGAGAATGGGAGGTAGTGACGGGTATGAAAGCCATTCCGTATGAACCGAAAGACGAGCATTTCGTAATCGACCGCGAGGCCTATCTGGCCTATTTCCGCAAGGCTGCTGCGATGTATCCTAATGTGAAACGCATGATTCTCGCGGTCCGCTATCAGTTGACATCCTCCCATCATATCCTTTCCGGTTTGCTGTATGACACGCAGGCTGACATGCTCTACACGACGCGTCTTTACGACTATGATCCCGTGGTCGACCCCATGGGCTGCGGCGATGCATTCTGTGCGGCCCTGATTCATGCGTTCACCCGCTGGGATGACAATCTCCAGTACTGTCTCGACTTTTCCCTTTCGGCAGGTGCCCTCAAAAACACCATCCCCGGCGACCAGAATCTGGCAACCGAGGATGAAATCATCAGCAATATGAAAGGCAAGGGAGGACGGATTGAAAGGTAGCTCCTCAAGAGCCTCCCCGGCCTCTTTGAAAAGAGTGGAGTCAGGTGGATGGTCTCAACAGCTCGTAGTACTTGCCCCTGAGAGCGAGGAGTTCGTTGTGTTTGCCGCGCTCGATGATGCGGCCGTGATCCAATACCATGATATAATCGGCGTTGCGGATGGTGGAGAGACGGTGGGCGATGACAAAGGTCGTCCTGCCTTCCATCAGCGCATCCATTCCTGCCGAAACCAATGCTTCTGTATGCGTATCGATTGAGGATGTAGCCTCGTCGAGAATCAATGCCGGCGGGTCGGCGACAGCCGCTCTTGCGATGGCAAGCAGCTGACGTTCGCCGGCGCTGAGGTTGCCTCCGTCGCCCGTGAGGGGCGTTTCGTAGCCTTGCGGCAGACGTTCGATAAAGTCTGACGCGTGTACCCGTTCTGCAGCGGCCTTGCATTCTTGATCTGTGGCATCCAACCGTCCGTAGCGGATATTTTCCATCACAGTTCCCGTAAACAGTTTCGTCTCTTGGAGCACCATGCCCAGTGAGCGGCGCAGGTCGTTTCTAAAAATCTTGCGGATGGGAATGCCGTCGTATTTAATCTCTCCGGACTGGATGTCGTAGAACCGGTTGATCAGATTCGTAATGGTGGTTTTGCCTGCGCCAGTCCCGCCCACGAAGGCAATCTTCTGTCCCGTGTAGGCCGTCAGGTCGATGTCATAGAGTATCTGATGTCCGGGTATATAACTGAAATCCACCTTCCGGAGGGATATCTCGCCCCGCTGCGGCACCTTGCCATCCGGCGTTTTCCAAAACCAGGAGCCCTGGCCTTCTTTCACCAGTATGGTGTCTGCTTCGGAGTCATCCTCCGAGGGTTCGTCGATGAGTTGGAAAACACGTTCGGCACCCGTCACGGCCTGAATAATGGAATTGATTTGGTTGGATACTTCCGAAACGGGGCGATGGAAATTCTTAGAGAGGGTAAGGAACGAGATGAGCGTTCCGATGGACAGTGTGAACAGCGATGCCAGCCACGTGGGATTCTGTATAGAGCTCTCAGCCAGACCGGGTTCAGCGTAGAGTGAAGGCGCATACAGCGGCGTTGCTCCCGTCATTCCTTTTCCGACGCCCAGTACCATAAATGCACCGATGATGGCACATAGCACATAGCTGAGATGTCCCATGTTGCCGTTGAAAGGCATCACGATATTGGCCGCGATGTTGGCATCGCGTGCACTTTCCATCAGCTCTTTGTTCAATGCCGAGAACTGCCGCATGTTCTGTTCCTCGTGACAGAACGTTTTGACTACTTTCTGTCCTGTAAGCATTTCTTCCACGAATCCGTTCACCTCACCCAGGTGTTTCTGCTGTGCGCGGAAGGAAACGGATGACTTGCCAGCCAGCATCTTGGTGAAATAGAGCATCAGGGCTGTCATCCCGATGTTGAGCAGCGTCAGGGGAACACTCAGCACAATCATCGAGATAAGAGTGGAAACGAGGGTTATGAGCGACGAGAAAAGGTTGGGCAGCGACTGAGATACCATCTGGCGGAGCGCGTCCACGTCGTTGGTGTAGATGGACATGATGTCGCCGTGACTGCGCTCGTCGAAATATTTCAGCGGCAGCGTTTCCATGTGGGCAAACACTTCGTATCGCATCCTGCGCAAGGTGCCTTGGGCCACGTTGATCATCAACCTGCTCTGCAAGTAGGCGCAGCCCGCACCGACGGCCAGCACGGCGCCGAGTTTAATCAGGGTCTGAGCCAATGGGGCGTAGTCGGGCACCGCCTGGTGGGTGAGGGGCAGGATATAATCGTCGATCAGCGTCCGGGTGAACAGCGTTGAGGCCAGTGTGGTGAGCGACGAGACCACGATGCATACGGCCACGATGACGAGCAGCCATTTGTAATACTTCAGGACGTATTTGACCAGCCGCACAGCCGTCTGCCAACCTTCCTTGGTCATCGTGCCGCGGGCCAGCATGTTCTGTCCGCCTCTCGGGCCGCGTCCCATGTTGAGATTATTTGTCGAAATCTGCGTCTTCATTGTTTTCCGTTTGAATGCGGTAAATATCCTGATATAACTCGTTGTTCCCGAGCAGGTTTTCGTGGGTGTCGAAGCCTGTGATTCGTCCGCTTTGCATCACAATGATACGGTCGGCGTCCTGCACGCTGAGGATGCGCTGGGCAATGATGATTTTCGTCACATCGGGCAGCGCGTTGCGGAGGGCGACACGGATTTTGGCATCTGTAGCAGTGTCGCAGGCCGAGGTCGAATCGTCGAGGATGAGGATTTTCGGTTTTTTCAGCAGGGCCCGGGCTATGCACAGCCTTTGTTTCTGTCCGCCCGAGAGATTGCTGCCGTTCTGTTCGACGGGAGCATTGTAGCCGGCTTCCATCTGATCGATGAACTCGTCGGCGCAGGCGATGCGGCAGGCCTCCCGGCATTCCTCGGGCGTTGCGTCTTCCTTGCCCCATAGCAGGTTGCTCATTACGGTTCCCGAGAAGAGCACATTCTTCTGCAGCACCATCGACACGCTGTTTCTCAACACGTTGAGGTCGAATTTCCGCACATCGGTTCCGCCCACCTTGACCGTACCCTGGGTGGTATCGTAGAAACGGGAGATGAGATTGGCCATCGAGGATTTGCCCGAACCGGTACCGCCGATTATACCGATGGTTTCGCCGGAACGGATGCTGAGGCAGATGTCGCGTATGGCGTATTTGACTTTCTTCATTTCCTCCGCCTTGTCGCTGTCGGCGGCAGAGGGAGCCTGGTAGGCAAAACTTACGTGGTTGAATTCGATGCTGCCGTCCCGGAGGTCCGTTACGGCATCGGAGGGTGAGGTGATGTCCGCCTTTTCCTCAATGACCTCGGCCACGCGCCGCCCGGAAGCCGCGCTCATGGTGAGCTGCACAAAGATCATCGAGAGCATCATCAGCGAGTTGAGAATCGTCATTACGTAGGTGAACATCGAGGTCAGTTCTCCCGTGGTGAGTGTGCCGGCTACGATGTAGTGGGCTCCCAGCCACGAGAGCGCGATGATACAGCCATAGACCACCAGATTCATAACTGGATGGTTGAGGGCCATCAGGCTTTCGGTGCGTACGTAGAGCCTGTAGAGGCCCTGTAAGGCCCGTGAGAATTTCTTCTTTTCGAAATCCTCCCTCACAAAGGCTTTCACCACACGGATGGCAGCCACGTTCTCCTGCACGCTGTTGTTCAGTTCGTCATAGCGTTCGAACACCTGGGCAAAGAGTCTGACCGTCCGGCTCATGATGAGGGCGATGAGGGTGCCCAGTACAACGAGGGCCACGACAAAGATGAGCGACATCTTTTCGTTGATCCACACGCACATCAGTATCGAGAAGACCAGGTTGAGCGGAGCACGTACAGAGATGCGGAGAATCTGCTGGAAGGCGCGCTGCAGGTTCGAAACGTCCGTGGTCATGCGCGTCACCAGTCCCGCGGTCGAGAAACGGTCGATGTTCGAAAAAGAGAAGGTCTGGATGTTGCGGAACATGGCTTCGCGCAGGTTGTAGGCAAAGCCGGACGAGGCAATGGCCCCGAAGCGTGCGCTCAGCATACCGAAGGTGAACGAGACGGCGGCCAGTCCCAAGAGCATCATTCCATAGCGCACCACCCCGTGGATGTCGCCTGCCATGATGCCGCGGTCGATAATCCAGGCCGTCACATACGGAATCAATACCCCCATCACCACTTCGCCCGCCGTGAAGACAGGTGTGAGGACGGATGCCGTTCGGAACTGCCGAACTTGATGTAACAGGCTCTTGAACACGGTTATTCAGTGATTTGACTGTAGATATTATGAAGGGTTGTTCTATAAATTATGTCGAGATGATTTTTGACTTTATGTGCGTATTATTTTGCAAGTTAAGGAGGGTGCAATGCGGGCATTGAGACCGACGAAACTTGGCAAAAGGATGCCACAGAAAGCAAAAAGCAGCCGAAATAAAAGGGGCATCTGTGTATAAGTTAATTAAACCAGAATTTATAGAACATCCCTGAACTGTGACAATAGCGTTATCTGTACAGCCCGGCTCCCTTCCCTTTAGGGGAGGGCAGG
>CAJOOX010000078.1 GCA_905236195.1 uncultured Bacteroidales bacterium | reverse complement strand
GCCCGCATTGCTCCCTCCTTAACTTGCAAAATAATACGCACATAAAGTCAAAAATCATCTCGACATAATTTATAGAACTACCCTTAAGGAATTCTAAACACTTTTTAGCATTCCTCTATTGAGAATCGCCCCGTCGCTCCCCGCCCGGCTCAGGACAGGGGGCGATTTCTTATTATTTGTTAAATTCGCGACTTCTTCTTCCCCAAACGGCCCCGTCTTTGCACAATAAACGATAAATATCTCTCATTTCCGGCCCTTTGGGTTCCATATATAATAAATAAGGTGTATCTTTGCGGTGTCAAAACGATATTTATGGTAGAAAGATTCCTCAGACAGACTAAGTTCTCCTCCTACGAAGACTTCATGCAGAACTTCAAGATTGAAGTTCCCGAGAATTTCAATTTCGGATACGACGTTGTTGACGAGTGGGCCCGCATTGCCCCGCAGAAAGAAGCCATCCTCTGGACCAACGACCAGGGCGGCATCCTGCACGTCAACTATGCCCAATACAAAGAGAAGAGCGACCAGGTGGCCGCCTATCTCCGCAGCCTCGGCATCGACAAGGGCGACCGTGTGATGCTCATCCTGAAACGCAGAATCGAATGGTGGTACTGCATGGTGGCACTCTGCAAAATCGGGGCCATCGTCATTCCCGCCACCCACCTGCTGACAGGCTACGACGTGGCTTATCGCTGCAACTCGGCCGGTATTCGCGCCATCATAGCCTGCGGCGATTCGCCGGTGATGAAACATATCAACGATGCCATGCCGACCTCTCCCTCACTCCAGTACCGCATCTCCATCGGTCCGGAATATGCGGAAGGGTGGCTCAACTTCTGGAAGGGTGTCAACGCCGCTCCCAAATTCGAACGTCCCGAATATGTGAACAAGAACTCCGACTCGATGCTGATGTATTTCACGTCGGGCACCGTGGGCGAACCCAAGATGGTGGTCCACGACTTCACCTATCCTCTGGGACACATCATCACGGGCATTTGGCACAACCTCGACGAAACCTCGCTTCACCTCACGCTGGCCGACACCGGCTGGGGCAAGGCGGTATGGGGCAAGTTCTATGCACAGATGATATTCGGAGCCACGATATTCATCTATGACTTCGACGGCAAATTCGAAGCCGACAAACTGCTGCAGGTCATTCAGGACTACAAAATCACATCGTTCTGCGCACCTCCCACAGTCTTCCGTTTCATGATACGCGAAGACCTCAGTAAATACGATCTCTCGCACCTGCGCTACTGCACCATTGCGGGCGAGGCCCTGAATCCCACCGTCTATCAGCAATGGGAACAGCTCACGGGCATCCAGCTCAAGGAAGGCTACGGCCAGACCGAGACAACGCTCTCCATCGCCACCTACCCCTGGGTAACTCCCCGCCCGGGATCGATGGGCGTGGAAGGTCCGCAGTACAAAGTGGATGTGCTCAACGACCGCGGCGAAAGCTGCAAACCCGGCGAAAACGGCCAGCTGGTCATCCGCACCGACAAGGGCAAACCGCTTGGCCTCTTCAAGGAATATTTCCACAACCCCGTGATTACGGAACTGGCCCACCGCAACGGCATCTACTACACAGGCGACGTCGTGAACCGCGACGAAGACGGCTACTTCTGGTTTGTAGGACGTGCCGACGATGTCATCAAGTCATCGGGCTACCGTATCGGCCCCTTCGAGGTGGAATCGGCCTGCATGACGCATCCGGCTGTGATGGAATGTGCAATTACCGGCGTGCCGGATCCCGTGCGCGGCCAGGTGGTCAAAGCCACCATCGTGCTTGCGCCCTCCTACCGCGACAAGGCCGGCGATGCCCTTGCCAAGGAGATTCAGAATCACGTGAAGCGCGTAACGGCTCCCTACAAGTACCCACGCGTCATCGAGTTTGTCGACGAACTACCCAAGACCATCTCGGGCAAGATACGACACGTGGAGATACGTCAGAAGGATGCTTCACCGGCTAAGGACCTGCCTCGGTTATAGGTTAACGGTTATAGGTGATCCCCTCCGCTTTCGGAAAGCTCCGAAACAATAAAGACAATCCCCGACAGAATGCTCTGCCGGGGATTTCCGTTTTTACTTAATATGAGTATTATTTCGCAGCCTGATTCTTGGCATAGCGGGCATTGAGCGCCTCGATTACCTCGCCGGTGATGTCATACTTGGGGAAGTCGATGAGGATGTTGTCGTACATCGTGTTGGAAAGAATCAGCTCATACTTCTTCACCTCGTTCATCTCGCGCAGATAAGTGCGAACTGTGTCGTTGAGACGCATGTTCATCTGGGCCTGCTGTACGTTGAGCTCCTGCTGAAGCTGTTCCTGCAGCTTCTCAATCTCCACCTGACGGTCCTGCAGACGGGCGGCTTCCTGCTTGGCACGGTCTTCGCTCAGGAAGGCATTGGTCTGGAGCTTGCGCTGGAAGTCATTGTAATCCTTCTGGAAACGCTGCATCTGGGCGTTCACACGACTGCGGGCGTCCTCGGCCTTCTTGACAAATTCCTCGTTCATGTCTTTCGCATAGTTGTAGTTCAGCAACAGCGAATCCACGTTGATGTAGGCAATTGGCAGTTTCATCGTGTCGCTCAAGGCAACTGTGCGAACCACCTCACTGCTCTGTGAGCCATTCGACTGGCAACCGGTAATTGCAGCAGCCATCATAACAGCTACGGCAGCAATAGTAAAATGTTTTTTCATATTATATTAAATGTTTTGATAAGTTTCTGTTCAGTCTTTGATTTTTGTCACCTGCGTGTCCTTGTAGAGACCGGTGCGATGCTGTTCTTCCCAGTCCTGCGTCTCGTTGCAGTGAATGCCGCGGTCGCGCATAGCCTTCGAACCGGAGACATGGGTGTTGGGGAATTTACCGTCTTTGACGAAAATTACCTTCACGGCCAACAGAGCCAATGCCAAACCCACAAAGAGGAGCGAAATGACGATTGTTTGCCACATAAGTTACTTAAATTTTGACGCAAAGTACGATTTTTGCATAAAAAAACCAAAAATATTTGTTTTTTTCGTCGCATTGTCGTAACTTTGCAACTGCAAAGATAATAGTTTTCTTTGACTCAGCGTCACGCTTTGTATTTTTTTATAACGAGGAAACTCATTTTTAAGTATTTTTATACAGCAATTCTATGGAAATTAAAGATTTAGCCCCCAAAAACGTATGGAGCATCTTCGACGAGATAACCAAAGTGCCTCGTCCCTCAAAGAAAGAAGACAAGATTCGCAAATGGCTCGTCGACTTCGCCGCAAAGCACAGTTTGGAGAGCGAAGTGGATGAAACCGGCAACGTCATTATGCGCAAACCAGCCACGCCCGGTCGCGAGAACCATCCGGTGGTCACCATTCAGGGTCACATGGATATGGTCTGCGAAAAGGTGAAAGGTGTTGAGATAGATTTCGACAACGACCCCATCCAGACCGTCATCGACGGCGAGTGGCTGCGTGCCAAGGGTACGACACTGGGGGCCGACGACGGCCTCGGCGTAGCGCTCGGTCTGGCTGCGCTGACCGACGACAGTTTCGAACACGGTCCCATGGAAGCCCTCTTCACCTATGACGAGGAGACCGGCATGACGGGTGCCAACAATCTCAAGGCCGGAGTACTGAAGGGCAAAATCCTCATCAACCTCGACTCGGAAGAGGACAATCTGCTCTACATCGGATGTGCGGGCGGCCAGGACACCATGGCCACATTCCGTTATGCCGCTATTCCCGCCCCCGCCAATCTCTTCTATGCCCGTATTTCGGTCGAAGGCCTCAAGGGCGGCCATTCCGGCGGACAGATTCACGAGGGACACGCCAATGCCCTCAAACTCCTGGCGCGCTTCCTGGCTGCCCAGCCCGACACGACGGTGCTGAGTGATTTCCACGGCGGCGACAAGCACAATGCT
>CAJOOX010000077.1 GCA_905236195.1 uncultured Bacteroidales bacterium | reverse complement strand
GGCGACAAAGACTGCCGCGCCTTCCGCGTACGCACCTTCAACGGTCTGGCCCAGGTGATTGTACAGAGCGGCAAGAGCGCCGGTCCCGTCTCCCTCACCTGTTCCGCATCCGGACTCAAACCGGCAGTATTGCAACTCGAGAC
The DNA here is from genome assembly GCA_905236195.1 of uncultured Bacteroidales bacterium. Classification (GTDB taxonomy): domain Bacteria; phylum Bacteroidota; class Bacteroidia; order Bacteroidales; family UBA3663; genus Liminaster. The sequence continues at coordinate 3,230 of CAJOOX010000077.1, read as the reverse complement.
GAAAGAATGAGACACTACCGCATTATAACCCTCTGGCTTGGGGCTACAACCTGCCTGACGGCAGCCGGTTCCACCGGCTCCGACACCCTCAAAAGCAAGGTGCTTGAAGACGTGACGGTGCAGGCCAAGGCATTGTCGCAACAGGCTCAAATGCACGACACACAGGCAGTCATCAGCGTCGAGGACGAATTCATCGAGAGCCACCTCGGCGGCAGCCTGATGCAGAGCCTCGAACACATCCCCGGCGTCAAGGCCATGAACATCGGGTCGGGCGAATCCAAACCCGTCATCCGCGGCCTGGGTTTCCAGCGTGTCGCCGTCACCGAGAACGGCATCAAGCACGAGGGACAGCAATGGGGCGAAGACCACGGCCTCGAAATCTCGCAGATGGACATCGACCGCGTCGAGATAGTCAAGGGACCCTCGGCCCTCACCAGCGGCAGCGATGCCATAGGCGGCGTGGTCAATATCGTCACCAACAAGGTGCCTCAGCGCGAGCTGGAGGGCAAAGTGCGGCTCTACGGACGCAGCAACAACGCCTCGCTGGGCGCATCTGTGAGGTTAGGCGGCAGGCAGAAGAACGGATTCTGGTGGCAGGCGGCCTTCGACGGCACCGACTATGGCGACTATAAAGTCCCCACCGACAGCATCCAGTATTATTCCTATTATATAAAGTTGCATCGCGGACGGCTCCGTAATACCGCCGGACGCGAACTGAACGGCAGCGCCACTTTAGGCTGGCAGGGGAAACGCGTGAGCACCTCGCTCCGGGTATCCGACATGGACGGCCGCAGCGGATTCTTTGCCAATGCCCACGGCCTGGAAGTGCGCCTCAGCAATATCGACTATGATGCCTCGTCGCGCGACATCGACCTCCCCTACCACACGGTGAACCATCTGAAGGTGACCAGCCACACGGAAGTGCATCTTGACCGCTGGCACCTCTTCGGCGACTTGTCCTACCAGAAAAATGTGCGCAAGGAATTCTCCGAACCCGTGAGCCACGGCTATATGCCCAAACCGGCGAGCACCCTGGAACGACGCTTCGACAAGGACACCTATACGGCGCTCTTTTCGGGCCGTACCCTTCTGGACGGGCAGCACAGTCTGACGCTGGGCGCACAGGCCGAATGGCAGCGCAACCGGCGTGACGGCTGGGGTTTCATCATCCCCACCTTCCACAATGCGACCCTCGGCATCTATGCTTTCGACCGCTGGTATCTGCGTGAAAACATTACGCTCAATGCCGGCGTGCGCTACGACTGGACCCACACCCATATCCGGCCCTATGAGGACTGGTACGAGACGCTGGGCGAATACCGTCAGCGCAGCCGGGACCTGGCCCTCACCTTCAACAGCTTCACGTGGAGCGCAGGCATCGACTGTGCATCCGGGGACTGGAACCTCAAAGCCAACGTCGGAAAGGGATTCCGTACGCCCATTCCCAAGGAACTGGGCACCGACGGGGTCAATTACCACTTCTTCCGCTATGAACGCGGCAATGCCGACCTCGATTCCGAGGAAGGTTATCAGCTCGACGGCTGCATCCGTTACTCCGACGGACGGCTCACCGTGCAGGCCGACCCCTACATCAACTACTTCACCAACTACATCTACATGAGCCCAACGGCAGCCTATTACGAGGGCCTGCAGGTCTATGAATACGAACAGGCCGAAGTGTTGCGATGGGGTGTCGAAGCCGAAGTGGAATATGCCTGGCTGCCCTGCCTGGCTACCCGTCTGACAGGAGAGTTTCTCTACGCACGCCTGGCCTCGGGCTCCAAGCGCGGCTACGCACTGCCCTTCTCGCAGCCCTGGAATGTGGCTCTGACGGCGAAATACAAACCCTGGGAAGAAACCTATCTTTCCGTCACGGGTCGTGTGACGGGACGGCAGTCGGAGATAGTGCCGCCCGAGAAACCCACGCCCGGACACTTTGTGCTGGATGCCGCCCTCGGACACTGCATCCATTTCTCCGACACACGCATGCTGACGCTGAGTCTTCAGGCACGCAACCTCCCGGGCCGCCGCTACTACGACCATACAAGCTACTACCGACTCATCGGTGTGCCCGAAGCGGGCCGTAACATTTCCGTTCTTGCCTCCTTTGCCTTCTGATTATGAAACCGTATATCCTTTTTCCAACCCTTGTGCTGATGTCGGCCTGCATCAGCGACCCGGATGACAAAGACCTCCAGCCTCCCTTCATCGGAGATGACGAGGACTGTTCTCCCGTGCAGTGCGGCGAGTACCGCCGCGGCGATGTCATTCCCTTCCGATGTGTCTTCAGCGATGACATGGAACTGGGCAATTATAATATCGAGATTCACGGCAATCACGACCATCACACCCATTCGACCGAAGCCGAAGAGTGTGATCATCACGACGAAGACCATGAGGAAGAAGCGGAGCCGGAGAATCCCTGGATTTACAACGAGGACTACCCCATGCCTCCCGGACTCACCCTCTATCAGGCGGAGTTCGAAATCCCTGTTCCACGCGACATCGACCCCGGCGACTACCACTTCATGATACGTGTGACGGACCACGCCGGCTGGCAGGAAATCCGGTCGGTGAGCCTTGAGATAGAGTAAGACTTAGGTTTCAAGTTTCAGGGTTCAAGTTTCAGATGATAAAAGGATGCTCCTTGCGGGGCATCCTTTTTTGATGGATTGAGATAAAGCGATGTTCAGAGCGCCGGAGCGTCGGGTACCACCAGACCGTCGAACAGATTGATGACGCGGTTGGCATACGTGGAGTCACGCTGCGAGTGCGTCACCATCACGATGGTTGTCCCTTCCTGGTTCAGCTGGGTGAGCAGTTGCATCACCTCCAGACCGTTCTTCGAGTCGAGGTTACCTGTCGGTTCGTCGGCGAGGATCAGCTTGGGATTCATCACGACAGCACGGGCAATGGCTACTCGTTGCTGCTGACCACCTGAGAGTTGCTGGGGGAAGTGGTGGGCACGATGCGAGATAGCCATGCGGCGTAGCACCTCTTCCACACGCTGCTTGCGCTCCTTTTTGGGAACGCCCAGATAGGTAAGAGGCAACTCTACATTCTCCTCCACGTTCAGTTCGTCGATCAGGTTAAAGCTTTGGAATACAAAACCAATCTGGCCTTTGCGAACCTTCGTGCGTTGACTCTCCTTCAACTTACCCACTTCCTCGCCATCGAGGTAGTAGGTGCCGCTTGTGGGATTATCGAGCAAGCCTAATATATTTAATAAG
>CAJOOX010000076.1 GCA_905236195.1 uncultured Bacteroidales bacterium | reverse complement strand
GCCGAGGCCAAGGCCCTCGAGGAAGCCTATGCTGCGCAGCAGGAAGCCGAAAACGCACGTGCCGAACGCGAACGTGCCTCCCAGAAGGCCAACGTCCTTGTGCCCCAGGAGATTGAAAAACAGCGTAAGATTATTGAAGCTGAGGCCGAAGCTGAAAAGAAGCGCGTCAATGCCAAAGGTGAAGCCGACGCTATCTTCGCCAAGATGGAGGCTGAAGCCAAGGGTTATTTCGAGGTACTCACCAAACAGGCCCAGGGTTACGACAAGATGATTCAGGCTGCCGGCGGTGATGCCACCAAAGCCTATACGCTCCTCCTGCTCGAAAAACTGCCCGAACTCGTCCGTACGCAGGTCGACGCTATCAAGGGCATACAGATTGACAAAGTTACCGTTTGGGATAACGGAGCAGGCTCTGCCGACGGAAAGTCTTCTACGGCCAATTTCCTCTCAGGGCTCTTCAAGTCCGTACCGCCGCTCGCTGAACTCTTCGACCAGGCTGGCATGTCGCTGCCCGAATATTTAGCGAGGAAGAAGGGTGAGAACGACGAACTCACTGCGGGTACCGACGCGGAAGGGTGAACCCCAGATGCCGAGACCTGACGACACATAATACTGCGTATTGCCCTTCTGATAGGGTCCGAACGCATCCTCAAAGATGGCATCGGTTATCCAGTTCAGCGGCCACATCTGCCCATAGTGGGTATGGCCCGAAAACTGGAAATCGATGCCTGCTTTTTGCGCTTCTTCCAACCGGTACGGTTGGTGGTCTAGCAGGATGGTGAAACGTGCCGGATCACAGCGGAAGGCCAGTTCTTCGAGCGGTCTGCGTCCCTTGTTGCTGTCATCGTCACGTCCTATGATATTGATGCCCAGCGGATGAGCCACATCGTCTCTGAGCAGCTGAATGCCCGCATCCCGGTAGAGCTTTATGGAATTGTCCACGCCGCGAAGGTATTCATGGTTGCCCAGACAGGCATAGACAGGACAGTCCAGCTGCGAGAACATCTGTTCCATGCGCTGTACTCTGACGGCATGGTGGCTGCCATCGACGATATCGCCTGCTATGAGCACCAGGTCAGGTTTCTCCATATAAATCATGTCGAGCCAGCGCTGGAACTCGGCCTTGCGGTTCACGTAGCCGAGGTGCAGGTCCGAGGCCATCACGATTTTCAGGGGCTTGGGCAGAGGTTTGCCGGTCCTCACCGTCAGTTCCACCCGCTCCTTATTATAATAATGTATGTTGCCATAGATAAATATCACCAGCATCACACCCAGCACGGTCAGCGTGCCCGACCAACTGTCGGTCAGAAACACATTGGGAACCGCCTTGAACAGCCGGCCCAGGTCCAGTACCAGGAAAATCAGCACGGCATAGAGCAGCCAGAAGATCCACGATGCTCCGCCCTGATACATCGTCACTGCAACATTGAACGGCAGGGCATCGATATCGAACACAAACGACAATATCATCATCACCAGTCCCAGACCGAACAGAACGGCACAGCCCAGTTTGCCCGCAGGGCTCAGCGGGACGATTCGGAAAATATGCCAGCATACATAAACAGTGCCCAGCAGGGGCAGCAGCGTAAACGCAAGAATCCAGAGTTTCATATTCAACAATCTTATTATCGGACTGCAAAATTACAGCATTTTCTCTAAAATTGCCCATTTTACACTTCCTTTTTTGAACTTTTTATACATTTATTTGTTTTTTTAAAAAAAACACACTATCTTTGCAGGGCTTTTGAATAAAACAACGCAATTATAAAAAATTAACAGACAATGGTAAAACTCTCTTCATTCGCATGGCTCAGGAAGACGTCAGTCCTCCTGACAATGCTTGCGGCTACATGTGTGATAGCCGTTGCTCAGACGAAGACCATCAAGGGTACGGTGACCGACGGTGAATTCGGCGATCCCCTCATGGGAGCTACCATCAAGGCGGTAGGGTCCGGCGAAGGCACGACCACCGATCTTGACGGCAACTTCTCGCTCTCCCTTCCTGCCTCCGTCAGTCAGGTTGTGGTTTCCTATGTGGGATACGTCTCCCAGACGCTTCCCGTCAGCGCCACAATGAAAATCCAGCTGTCCGCCAACCAGGAAGTGCTCGACGACGTGGTTGTCATCGGTTACGGTACGGCTCGCAAGAGCGACCTCACCGGTTCGGTGGCTACCGTCACAGCCAAAGACTTCAACAAGGGGCTCGTGACCTCGCCCGAAGGTCTCATCAACGGCAAGGTGTCCGGTGTACAGATCATGACCAACAGCGGTTCGGTCACGGGCGGTTCCACCATCCGTATCCGCGGTGGTGCTTCACTCAACGCCTCCAACGACCCCCTCATCGTCCTCGACGGTGTGCCGCTCGAACAGGGTGGCATCTCGGGCAACTCGTCCAACTTTCTCGCCCTCATCAACCCCGCCGACATCGAGTCGATGACCGTCCTCAAGGACGCTTCCTCTACGGCCATCTACGGATCGCGTGCCTCCAACGGTGTCATCATCATCCCCACCAAGAAGGCTGCCGAGGGGAAGGTCAAGTTCT
>CAJOOX010000075.1 GCA_905236195.1 uncultured Bacteroidales bacterium | reverse complement strand
TTCTTTCGGATCACCATCAAAACCTCGTATTTCGTTGCTGATTAAATGTAAATAAACGATGGAGGATGGAAGATTTAAGAGGTAAGAGGTAAGATGGATGAGGGATTATGGATGGTTGAATCCGATAACCGATAATCCTGAACCGATAACCATTAACCGTTATTTGGGATGGCCTAAGGCCAGAAATTTATCAAAAATCCACGGGTCTATCCGAGTCGGATAGCGGCAAAAAAAGTTTTCCACGACACTATCCGAATCGGATGAATCCCAAAAAGGGTCGTTGACGACCCTATCCGAATCGGATGGACTCATAAAAATCCGGCAGAGATTTCGGGCATATTCGGCGCCGTTTACGGGTCGTAGTGTTGGATTTTGCCGGCTTTTTCGAGCTTGCGGAATTCTTTTTTGGCTTTTTTAAGCTGTTTCATGAAAGCTTTGTCGGCGTGCAGGCGGGCCACAAAGGTGGCTCCGAGGTAGCGGCCTGCGTTGACGTCGCTCTGCCAGTGGTAGCCTGCGATGACACGGCTCTGACCATAGTCGTAGGTTCGCTTGAGAATGGTATCCTCGTTGGCCACATTGATTTCAGCCAGGATAAGGCCCCAGACGGTTCCCATCGTTGTGTGGCCGGACGGGAAGGAACCGTTGGTGCGGAGTGTTTCCTCTTCTTCAGGGACTAAGGAGCCCTGATTATAGTAGGCATAGGGACGTGTGCGCTGATAATAATTCTTGGCCTGGGAGGCTGCTCCGCTTTCAGATTTCATCACAGCGCGCAGGAGTTTCCAAAGTTCAGGCGTATTCTCCTCGTTGACGAGTATGCCGAACGCTCCCGCAAAATTGCGGGCAAAACCCTTGGCAGTGTATTCCGCATCCGCTATTGCTACGTTCGCGCGGGGAGTGAGTCGCTGTTGCTTGCCGTCGAAGTACTGATATTGGTCATAGAGGAACTCCACGCTGGTTTCCTGCGGGGGAGCGGGCAGAATTTCAAGACTGTTGGCGAAGTCTGCATCCGGCACATAGGGGGCTTCCCTGTGTTTTCGTTTCCGGGCAGTTAGATTGGCATGTATCATTCCCTGATCGCCCGAACCGTAGTCGGCGGCATACAGACTGCCTGTTGCCGGTTGAAGGCGGGTTATCCGGCCCTCGTTCTCCAGTTTGCGGATTTCGGCCTTGGCGCGGTTCCAATAAACCAGATAAGTGCTGTCAGTCTGCAGTCGGGCGTACAAAGCCGCAGCTACCACTTTGGCCGCATCCACATCGCTCTGCCAATGATGCCCGCAGATGACCCGGTTCTGGCCGTAGAAGTAAGCCCGGCTCAGTATCGTGTCCTGGTTGGCAGGATTGAGCGACGCCAACACAAACGCCATTGTGTAGGCCCGGGAGGTATGTCCGGAAGGATAGCTCCAGCTGTCTCGCATTTCTTCATCATAACGGGGTGTCAGGCTGGGCTCACCGAACCAGACGTACGGCCGGGGCCGGCAATAATAGTTCTTCAGAATACGGGTGGTGTACTTTTTTGCAGCATGGAATACACCATACATCAGCCGGTAGGTCTCCGGGGTGACGGAATCCGTGACTGCCACACCGAAAGACGAGTCAAAGACGCTGAGCGTATAGTCAAAATACGGATTCGCATCGAGACGGGCCTGTTCGCCGCGGGCGCCGCTGCGCATCGTCTTGCCGCGGAAATACTGGGCCTTGTCATAGAGAAACCGGGCAGAGCCATCGGCAGGCGGCATCGGAATGAAATGCAGGGCATTGGGCGCATCCCCTTCAGGAATGAAGTTCGGATCCGGCAGTTCCTGGGCTTTGGAGGTAATCGTACCCAGAGCCAAAATGGAAAATATGAGCGTCAGTTTCATTAATTTGCTTGAAGTGGGAAGATTTAATAATCTATGTCGGAGATGCTGATGTCCGGGAACCAGTCCTGAAGACGCTTGAAGGCGCGCTCTTTGATGTCGGGCGTGAGAGAGTCGCTCACGGCCTTGATGACCGCAAGAAGCACAGCCACATCGTCGGAGTAGCCCAGAATGGGCATCAGGTCGGGGATGATGTCGAAGGGAGAAATGAAATAGCCCAATGCGCCCACGATGATGGCTTTGTAACGCAGTGAGGTCTTCGAACTCATCATCACATAATACAACTCCAAAACGTAGAAAACGAGTTTGGCTCCCGCATTCTTGGCGTATTTGGAAAGTTTGTCCTTCAGTTTCTCTTCGGAATATTCCTTCTGATAGGGCGTGAGCTGTTTGTTGTCGAAGTCGTTAATTTCACTCATAACTTAATCTCAGACCTAAATTTTGAAAGAAACCACGCCCTTGACATCCTCGGCCGAGGATGCAACATAGACGTTGAATTCACCGGGTTCGATACGCCAGGAGTGGGTGTTTTCATCCCAGAACTTGAGATCGTCGGGCGAGAGAATAAAAGTGACCACTTTTTCCTCGCCGGGCTGGAGAGCAATCTTTTCGAAGCCCTTAAGTTCCTTGACGGGGCGTTCAACGGATGCCTGAGCGTCTCCCACATAGAACTGGACGACCTCCTTGCCGGGAACATTGCCTATGTTTTTGACGGTGACTTTGACAGACAGGTGTCCGCGCACGTCTTCCGTCAGCGAACTTGCGAAGATTTCAGGTTTGGTATAGTAGAAAGTAGTATAACTCAAGCCGAAACCGAAGGGGAAGCGTGTAGTTTTGGGGCTGAGTTTCCGTCCGGCCAGGGCTTCCTTCTTTGCCTGCGGGAGGTCGTGGAACCGATAGCCTACGAAGATGTCGTCGAGATATTCCTCGTTGATGCTGTCGCCGGGATAGCAGATGACACCGTGCTGATGGGCAGGACAGTCGGCGAGCGTTGTGGGGTAGGAGAACGGAGTTTTGCCGGAGGGGCAGATGTCGCCCGAAAGGATGTCGGCCAAAGCATAGCCTGCTGCCGATCCGTTGTACCACGACTGTACCAGTGCGGGCACTTTGTCCAGCCAGGGCATCTCGACGGCATTGCCCGAAATCAGGACGACAACGGTCTTGGGATTGGCCTTCACGAGTTCGTCAATCAGTTCGGGCTGCGCAAAGGGCAGTCCGTATTGGAGCCGGTCGCCGTCTTCGCAGTCCTGGTTGTGGTTCTTGTTCAGACCGCCCACATAGATGACGAGGTCTGCTTCACGTGCCATTGCGACTGCTTCGGCGCGGAGGGAATCCTCGGTTGCCTTGGGGATGATGTCCACGTGGCCGTACATGGGGCGACCGGAGACATAACCCTGGGCATACTTGATTTTGTCCATGCCGAAACGTTCAGTCAGGCCTTCGAGCGGCGACACCTCGCGCTGGGGCTTGAGTTCGGATGAACCGCCTCCCTTGCAGAGCGATCGTGTGGCGTTTTCGCCCACCACAAGAATTGTATGGTATTGATGGATGTCAATGGGAAGCAGTTTTTTGCCGTTGATGGCAGCATTCTTGAGCAATACGATGCCCTCGGCTCCAATCTCGCGCGAGAGTTCAAAATGATCTTTGGTAGCCTGGGCAGCCTGTCCGCGATCCGCGGCCAGCGTAGTGCGGAACAGGGTGCGGAGGATTCGGCGCGCTTTGTCGTTGATAATGCTGTCGGGCACTTCGCCGCGTTCTGCTTTCTCGCGGTAGGCGCGTCCCAGATAGTAGTCTTCATAGCCGAAAGCCGACTCGGAGGTCAGACCGTTGGTATAGGAACCCATTTCGACATCCAGACCGCCGAAGATGGCTTCATTGGTATTGTGGCAGCCACCCCAGTCGGTGACGACCATTCCGTCGAAGCCCCATTCCTGTTTCAAGATCTTGTTCAGCGTGGTGTCGTTGTGAGAACAGTGGGTGCCAAGATACTTGTTGTAACTACCCATGATGGACCACAGATCGGCGTCTTTGACCACGGCTTTGAAGGGGGCGGCATAGATTTCGTTGAAGGCACGTTCGGATACTTTGACGTTGATGTGACCGCGATATTCCTCCTGGTCGTTGAGGATAAAATGCTTGAGACAGGCAGCCACAGCGTTTGACTGCATGCCCTGTACATAGTTCGTAGCCATTTTGCCGGCCAGGAACGGATCCTCGCCCAGGTATTCAAAGTTGCGGCCGTTCAGCGGAGTGCGGTAGATGTTGACGCCGGGTCCCAGCATTACATTCTTGTCGCGGGCGATGGCTTCTTCGGCCAAGGCATTGCCGTACTTGTTGGCCAGCCAGATGTCCCAGGTGGCTGCCAGACAGGTGAGGGCAGGGAAGGCCGTGATACTGTCGGTGGTCCAGCCTGCATAGCCCCAGTCGTCTGGATTGATTTCAGCACGAACGCCGTGGGGACCGTCGCTATAGTGAACATCCGGTATTCCCAGGCGGGGTACACCGGGCGACATAAATTTCGTTTTGGCATAGCACATGCGCACTTTTTCCTGAAGCGTCATTTGAGCCAATGCGGCGTCGATACGATCCTCGATAGGAAGAGAGGTGTCCAGCCAGGGTCCGGAGACGGTTTGCTGTCCGGACTGTGAGCACGATGCTAATGTAACTGACATGAGAACTGTTAAAAAGAATCTGTTCATTTCGGGTGATGTTATCAGAGAGCTATCTCTATCTTCGTGCCATTGTATTTAACTTCCTTGCCGTCCTGATAGGGATGGAATCCGAGTCGGTTGTTGGACGTGACGGGAATAATCTTAAAGGTGCGGCTTTCGAGCATGCCGGGGAAGCTGCCGTCACGGTCGCCTATGGTGAGAGTATTCGTCTTGTTGCTGTAGGAGATCGGGATGAAGGCGCGTGCGCCCTTCTCGTAGTTGTAATTCACGTTTTCGTCCTCATACAGTGTGAAACTGCCGTCGTCGCCTGTGTAAACATAGAGACTGATTACGTCGGCGGGTTTCTCGTCGGCCCATTGCATGCGGGGACCGACGGGAATGATGCTGCCTGCCCGAACAAACAGGGGAATGCGTTCGTAGGGAGCCTCGGCAGGATGTGTGCCACCGCCCGAGAAATGCTTGCCGCTGTAGAAGTCGTACCAGCCGCCCTTGATCTTGGGCAGATACACATTGCGCGTACGGTCTCCATAGTGATAGACGGGGCAGACCATCAGGGCGGGACCGAACATATACTGGTCGAAACCATGATCAATGGCACGCTGATCGTTGGCAAAATCCATCACCAGCGGACGCATGGGCGTGTAGTCGTTGTAATAGGTCATGCCGTTGAGAGAATAGATGTAGGGCATGAGCATATATCTCAGGTTGGAGTAGTAAATAATGGACTGATAGGCGGGGTGGCTCTCGGGCGCTATGTTCCAGATTTCACGCAAGGGGAACTGTCCGTGGGCGCGGTAGAGGGGGACAAATGC
>CAJOOX010000074.1 GCA_905236195.1 uncultured Bacteroidales bacterium | reverse complement strand
TGGTTGCCGGAAACAATGACGTGATGGTTTCCGATGCTGCGCTCCAGAAAATAATCCAGAGACTTGTCGAGCCGGAGATGCAACTGGGTGCGGCACATGCTTTCGTGATGAAGGTTTTCCAAAAGCTGGGCACCCGTGATGAAGAAACGTTCCATATTGTGTCCGCCGCATTTCACGATAGTCATATCGCCGGGCTCCAGGGTACCGTCGATAGCAACGCCCGACTGGGATTCGAAGTGTGTGCGTATCTCGAACTGATGCGTCATGGAAGGTGCAATGGTACAGTGGGCGAGAATGATTTCATGGGTGGCGTTGTTGAGGATCTTCGACGGGTTGGCCATAAACGACGGCTGACCGGTTACAGCTGAGACAGCCATCATGGTCAGAATGGTCTGCAAGTCTCCCTCGCATCCAGCAGGCACGCCCTCTTCGTTCAACAAAGCCAACGCCAGACATCCTGTCGTCCGGGTGGGCGGGATGAGGTCAAAACAGTTGAGCGTGAAAGCATCCAGATTGTAATCGTCCACCATCCCCTTGACCGCCCGGTAGAGACGGGCCGCTTTGATCATCTCTGCCAGGGACGGTTCACGCATTGCAGTCGCTCGGGCAACGAAACGGGCAGATTCTTCCTCCACCGAAGCGTCGCTGATTTTCCTGTAGCGCGTAATTACCTCATCGAGGGGAAGGTCGACGATTTCCACGCCCCAACGCTGTTTGACAGCCCCATATTCCACCCCGCTGGCAATCAGCCAGCCGGAAGGTTTGCCGATCACGCCGAGCCGTTTCCCCTGCAGCCTGCCGAGTGCGGCCGCTGCAACGGTAAAGTCGCTGATTCCCTGAAGGATAAAGTCGTCGGTGCCATGCAGAACGCGTCCGCTGCCGCCTTCCAATCGGGTCCACGAAAGAATTTCGAGGGAGGCTGCCAGCGAATTGCTGAGGCCGTCGGCAATCATCAGCAGGTAGGAGGGAAGTAAGTCCCTGTTGGCTTTGACAAGTTCTTCGACACCGCCCGAGCCGATAAACAGCATCGTGGGGGCATCGCTGTAGTCCGAGCCGGCCAGATCTTCGTGCCAGATGAGGCGTACATCATAAAGGGCCTGTATTTTGTTCAGCAGTTCGCGGTGGATGCTCAGACAGTTGTTGTGCGACGAAAGGGATGAGTTGAAAAGGATGAGGTTCAGTTGGCGCATAATAGACAGATGAAGAAGACAGTGGTAAAAAGGACGGGGCTGAAACCAGCCACCGTCCCTATGGAAAAGAAAGCCACGCCTTTGGACGTGATGAAACTCCTGCGAACAGGATTCGGAGTATGTTTGTCGCTGTAATCCGCCGAGTCATGCCATGCATGCTTGCCCGAAGGTGCGGCCCGCCATTGATCGAACAGAGGCCCCAGAGGTTGATTGAAATTGATGAGTTTCCCGATCAACACTGACGCAGCTTTCTAGATAAATCAACTTTCGTCTGCAAAGATATTGTAAAATGCTGAAAATACCAAATTTTTGCAGAAAAAGTTGAAAGATTGAGGTGAATTTCGCAATTTCCTGATATAATTTTAGCGAAAATGATACATTTCCCGACAAAATATTTGTTTGTTTGGAAATAAGTCCGTATATTTGCGCTGTAAAAGCAAACTAATTAAAATACAATATGAAGTTCATTAATACACTGATGATTGGCGTAGGTGCGCTCCTTATGTCCGTAAGTTGCCATCCTGCAGAGCCCTCTTCCCAAACAGCCGGCGAAACGGCAACAGTCGAACAGACTCCCTTTGGAAAACATGGCGCTCTCCGTGTTGAGGGATCCAACGTTGTCGACCAGAACGGACAGGTGACCCAGTTGCGGGGCATCAGTATGGGCTGGCACAGCGAATGGTGGCGTTTCTACAACGAAAGTACAGTGAAGACGCTCAAGAGCTGGGGCGCCGAGATTACCCGTTGTCCCATCGGACTGGAGTGGGGAAAACGTCCCTTCGGCCAGGATCCCGAACTGGCTTATGCCACTGTCGATACGATGGTGAAAGCCTGTGCGAATCAGGGCTTGTATCTGATCATTGATTTTCATGCACATGCCAACAAACTCGACACGGCAAAGGTGTTTTTCGAGACCGTCTGCGCCAAATACAAAGATTATTCCAATATTATTTATGAGATATGGAATGAACCCACGATTGTGGAGTGGAAGGAGTGTAAGGAGTATGCGGAAGCCGTCATTCCGGTGATTCGTAAGCATTGTCCCAATGCACTTATCATCGTGCCCACGCCCAAATGGGACCAGGACGTGGATAAGGCCGCAGACGACCCCGTTCAGGGATTCGACAATCTGCTCTACAATGTGCATTATTATTCTGCATTCCACAAAGACCCCTATCGTCAGAAGGCGGTGTATGCCATCGAAAAAGGCTTGCCTCTCATTTTCTCGGAAACGGGCGGTATGATGCACACCGGAGACGATGAACTCAACCTGGACGAATGGGAAAAGTGGATCGGACTGGCCAAACAGCACAACATCACCTGGCTCGCCTGGAGTGTGTCCGACAAGGTTGAGACCTGTTCGATGCTCCGTCACGGAGCTCCCTGCGAGGGAGAGAAGTGGCAGGAGACCGACATCAAGCCCTGGGCCGTGCTTGTGAGATACTATCTGCAGAATAATTTTTAAGCCAAATGCTATGAGAATACTTCGGAATCTGATATTCCCCTTCTTAATGGGTACCGCAACACTGGCCAGCGCCTTGGAACTTCCGGCAATATTGAGCGAGAATATGGTGCTCCAACAACAGACGGAAGTCAAATTGTGGGGCTGGGCCGAAAAAGGCCTTACCGTCACCGCGGGCGCTTCATGGACAGGAGAGACCGTGAAAACACAAGTTGGGGAAGACGGCCGCTGGACACTTCGGCTGAAGACTCCCGAAGCCAGCTATGAGCTGCACGAAGTGTGGATTGCCGATGGCAAAGACACACTGCGCCGCAAAGAAGTGCTGGTGGGTGAAGTGTGGTTCTGCAGCGGACAGTCCAATATGCAGATGCCGCTGCACGGATTCTGGACGCAGCCCATCGAGGGCGCCAACGAAGTCATCGCTCATGCGCGTTCCTATTATAATAAGATAAGGATGGCGACCATCCCGACCCAGGACGGACTCTATCCGCAGGAAAAAGTGGGCGGCGAGTGGAAACAGTCTACTACAGAAACTTTGCCGGAATTCTCGGCTGTGGGGTTCTTCTTTGCAGAGGAACTGAATCAGCTTCTCGATGTGCCGATTGGCATTATCAACTGTTCGTGGGGCGGCTCGTGTGTGGAAGGATGGCTTCCCAGGGAAGTTTTGGAAACCTATTCCGACATCGATTTGTCGGAGGCCAGACTTACGAAGAGCGGCGACTACACACGTCCGCTGGTGATGTATAACGGAATGATTTCTCCCCTGGCAGGCTATACTGTGCGCGGTTTTGCCTGGAATCAGGGCGAAAGCAATGTGGGCCGTCATAACACCTACCCCGCACGGCTTGGCAAGATGGTGGAAATCTGGCGCGAGCTTTGGGAAAACAATAACCTGCCTTTCTATATGGTGGAAATTCCACCCCATGATTACAGCGATTCCAAAGCCACCAATGCCGCCTTCCTGCGTGAGGCTCAGCACAAAGCTGCTGATGAGATTCCCCTTTGCGGAATCATCTCGACGTCCGATCTCTCGAAACCCTACGAAGCCGATGTGATTCACGCATCCATTAAGAAGCCTATCGGACTGCGTCTGGCCTGGATGGCTGCTGTCCGGACTTACGGCTTGAAAGGCATCGAATGTGAGAGCCCCACCTACAAGAGTATGAAGGTAAGGCCGGACGGTAAAGTAGTGTTGGAATTCAACAACGGAAAAGACGGCCTCAACCCCCGTACCAATCTGCAGGGTTTTGAAATCGCCGGAAAAGACCGGGTTTTCCATCCTGCCCAAGGTACTACCGAATATGATGAAAACAACTGGGGCGCACCCATCATCGTGGTGTGGAGCAAAAAAGTGAAAGAACCGGTTGCTGTGCGTTACTGTTTCCACAACTGGATGCCGGGCAAAGAGTGGAACCAGCGGGGGTTGCCGCTTGTGCCGTTCCGTACCGACGACTGGGATAAATAATAATCGTTAATCCGATTCGATATGAAACAAATACTGTTATTGATGTCTGCCGTTGCCATATTGGGCGCATGCAGTGCCAAGAAACCTGCAGAGGAACACCCCGCCGTGGGACCGCAGTACGTCACTGTGAAAAATGGCGAATTCTATCTGGGGGACAAGCCCTACCGTTTTGTAGGAACAAATTTCTGGTATGGCCCGATTCTGGCCTCGGAGGGCAGGGGAGGAGATACCGCACGACTGACCCGCGAGTTGGATGCCATGCAGGCCTTGGGTATTGACAACCTGCGTGTACTCGTGGGAGGCGATGGCAGAGACCATCTGCCGAGCCACATCTCGCCCGTCTTGCAGACGGCTCCCGGTGTTTATAACGACACTTTGCTGCGAGGACTGGACCGGTTCCTCTATGAACTCGAGAAACGCAATATGCGTTGTGTGCTCTATCTCAACAATGCCTGGGAATGGAGCGGCGGTTACGGCAGCTATCTCGAATGGGCCGGTGCAGGACCTGCGCCGATTCCCAGTGTGGACGGCTGGCCGGCCTATATGAAATACGTGCAGCAGTTCCTCCAGAACGAAAAAGCCATGACGCTCTCGCTGCAGCATGTCCAGAATATGGTGTTGCGTAAAAACACCATCACCGGCAAGGAATATAAATTCAGTCCGGCTATCATGTCCTGGCAGATTGCCAACGAACCGCGAGCTTTCAGCGACGAGAACAAACCGCGCCTGAAGGAATTTATCTCCAGAACAGCCAAACTGATACGCACGCTCGACAGGCAGCATCTTGTATCGACGGGTACTGAGGGAATGCACGGATGTGAGCAGGACTTGAATTTGTTCACCGAAATTCATGCCCTCCCCGAGATAGACTATGCCAACATTCATATCTGGCCCTACAACTGGGGATGGATTACAAAAGACAATATTGCCGAAACCGTGGATTCGGCATGCATGAAAACATCGGAGTACATCAATAAACACTATGCCCAGATGTACGCGCTCGGCAAACCCATCACCCTTGAGGAATTCGGCTATCCCCGCGACGGATTTTCGTTCACTCCGGGGTCGCCTGCAACAGGCCGGGAGAAGTATTATAAATATGTGTTCGACATCATAGTCAAGTCCAAGAAGATTGCGGGGTGCAATTTCTGGGCCTGGGGCGGCTATGCGCAGCCCAAGCATATAGCCTGGATGGAAGGCGATGACTATACGGGCGATCCCGCTCAGGAGGAACAGGGTCTCAACTCTGTCTTCATGGCGGACAAGGGATTACTGGAGATTATCAAACAGGCAAACGAGGCTATCAGCGGCCTCACCCCCTGACTCCGAACCCTTCCTCACCCTCCCGTAAAGGGCGGGAACCAGCTCAAGGGGCGAGGGGAGTGAATACAATAGAAACATTCATTTTAAATATATAATAATAAATGTCAATGGAGAACACTCAAGGATATAATGCGCTTTCCAGAACTATGTCCGTTCTGACGTATCGGATTTTACGCCACTCTCTTTTGGAGAGGGGCAGGGGAGTGAGGCTGTTGCTGCTCGGTTTGTGGTGTGCTTCTCTTGCCCATGCCGAAGTGAAATACAATATCCATCAGCTGAGCGGATGGTGGTGGACGGCTCCCGAAGTGCCGGAAATTGAAGTCTGTGTGGAGAACACAGGCAAGGAAGCCGTAACGGCAAGGCTGACACTCGAAGTGGAGACCGATACACATGTAGCCTATCAGTCTTTCCGTCAGCAGGTGAAGGTCGGCGCCAAGGACAGCACCACGGTGACATTCTTTTTCAATTGTGCTCCCGGTTTCTATACCTGTTATCTGAAAGGGGACGACCAGCCCGTTGATACATTCAATATCGGCTTCGAACCCGAAACCATCGTCTCTCTGCCCGACGCCCAGCCAGATTTCGGACAGTTCTGGGACTATGCCCTCCACGAACTGAGTCTCGTCGAACCCAAATTCGAGATGAAGGAGGAGGCCGACAAGAGCAACAAGACCGGGAAAGTCTATCTGGTGAAAATGCGTTCGCTCGGCAATGAGGAGATTCAGGGATACCTGACGATTCCCAACAAGGCGTCTGTGGAGAATAAATTTCCCGTCCTTGTTCATTATATGGGCTACGGCTCCGAACCCTGGTATCCCCATCCCGACTCGAATCCCGATATGATTGAGTTTGTGCTCAGCACCCGCGGACAGGCGCTCAACAAACCGAACAACAAATACGGCGACTGGATCGTTTCCGGATTCGGAAATAAAGACGAATACTACTATCGCGGAGCCTTCATGGACTGCATACGTGCGCTCGACTTCATCGAACAGCTGCCTGAAGCCGATACGGACAATATCTTTGCGGAAGGCGGCAGTCAGGGCGGCGCATTTACCTATGCGGCCTGTGCCCTCGATCCCAAGAAGCGAATCCGTGCTGCGGCACCCTGGATTCCTTTCCTGAGCGATTTTCCCGATTATTTCAAGATAGTCTCCTGGCCGGCAGTACCTCTTCAGACCGAACAGAAGAAGTGGTGGATGAGCGACAAGGACTTCTATGCCTTCCTGTCCTATTTCGACATCAAGAACCACGCACGCAACGTGACCTGTCCCATCCTGATGGGCATCGGATTGCAGGATCCTGTCTGTCCGCCGCACACGAATTTTTCCGGGTACAACCTGTTGCGCGTCCCGAAGAGTTTTGTGATATATACAAACTGCCAGCATGACACGCTACATCCGGATTGGGACAAACGGCAGAAAGAGTTTTTCTGGCAGAATATGAAAAAAATTACACATAAGTAATATTTTTATGCTACAAAAATGGTCTTGTTTGTCCAATTTTGTTACAGCGAAGTGTTAAAAAAAACGTTTTTTTAACGTTAAAATGCAAAAGTATCAAAGTTGGT
Organism: uncultured Bacteroidales bacterium; assembly: GCA_905236195.1. GTDB lineage: Bacteria > Bacteroidota > Bacteroidia > Bacteroidales > UBA3663 > Liminaster. Next base: position 801 of record CAJOOX010000074.1, on the reverse strand, counting down.
TAAAAAAATATTAGAAATTTTGAAAAAATAGTATCATCTTTGCATCGGTGATTTGTCTTCTTTTTGTCGCAAATTATCCCCAGAATTGCAAACTACTTATTTTATTAATTTTATAACACAACAATTTTATTCCGCTCATGAAAGCAAATTTGTTAAACTGGAAGGTTTGCATGCTTTGCCTGATGGCCGTTTTCGGTGTCAGTGTAGCGCAGGCACAGGTTATCGTTAAAGGTAACGTCCAGGATGTGACGGGTGAACCTCTCACCGGTGTCACAGTGCAGGAAATGGGAGCCACGGGTGGTACGATTACCGACATTGACGGTAATTATTCACTCCAGGTGAAGAATCCGCAGGCAACCCTAGTATTCAGGTACACCGGTATGGCTACCCAGGAAATCAAGCTTGCCGGCCGTAAGACCTTGGATGTAACCCTCAAGGAAGACTTGGCCAATCTCGAAGAGGTCGTCGTTGTGGGTTACGGTACGATGAAGAAGAGTGACCTGGCAGGCGCTTCCGTCTCGATGGATGAGAGCAAGATGAAACAGTCCATCATCTCCTCACTTGACCAGTCGCTGCAGGGACGCGCCGCCGGTGTGCAGGCTATGCAGACTTCGGGTGCTCCCGGTTCGTCGTCAAGTATCCGCGTGCGTGGTCAGGCTACGATCAATTCCAATGCCGAACCTCTTTACGTTATCGACGGTGTGATCGTGCAGACGCACGGTTCGTCAGGCGCAGACTACGGTCTCGGGGACAAGCTCGGCAACGGTGCCGCTTCAACCATCTCACCCCTCTCGACCATCA